>CBDUSK010000083.1:0-6568 GCA_965369915.1 uncultured Phycisphaerae bacterium | reverse complement strand
CGATATAAACGAAAGGCATGTAATAATCGTCGAAGATATTGTCGATACGGGACTGACCTTAAAATGTCCGTCGAAGGGCGAAAATGGATCAACTGTTGCGGCAAAGAAAATTTCCCCGACGGCGAGGTATTCACTTCACCCGTCGAAGATTCCGTCAACGGCACTATCGCCTTTAGTTTTCCCTCTTTATATATGGGCCACGAATGCAAAGATGTAAAACTGACCTTTGAGAATGGAAAAGTCATAAAAGCCTCCGCCGAAAAAGGCGAAGATTTCCTCCTGCAGATGATCGACCAGGACCAGGGCGCCCGCTTCGTCGGCGAATTTGCTATCGGCTGTAACTATAACATTACGCAATACACCTGCAATACTTTGTTCGATGAAAAGATCGGCGGAACTGTACACCTTGCCCTCGGCGCCTCCTTGCCTGAAACCGGCGGCCAAAATAAATCCGCCCTTCACTGGGACATGGTTTGCGACCTCCGCACTGGCGGGTCTATCACCGTTGACGCCAAAAACATTTACCAGGACGGAAAATTCAACGATGTCGAATTGTAAATGGCTTATTGACCGGATCTAATTCAGAATATGCAGAAAAACTCACCGGACATCGAAAACTGGCTGAAACTCATTCGCTCTGACGGCGTGGGACCAACTGTTTTTGCAAGGCTTTTAAAACACTTCCGCTCGGTTGACCGGGCTCTGGGTGCTTCGGTCGCTGAACTTATCGGGATTAAAGACATAGGACCGAAGACCGCAGAAAATATCGCGAGAACAAGGGAAACCTTCGACGTCGATAAAGAACTAACCCTGGCTGAAAAACTCGGTGTCTGGATCATCAACGCCGCAGACTCTCGTTATCCGCCCGCACTGAAACAGATATACGATCCGCCGCCCGTTATTTACATAAAAGGCACGCTCAAAAAACAGGATGGCCTCGCGATTTCCATCGTAGGCTCTCGCAGATGCAGCACCTACGGCTCCGAGCAGTCCTCACGTTTTGCATACCTTTTGGCTTCTGCCGGCTTTACCATCGTCAGCGGAATGGCCCGAGGCATCGATACCGCCGCACACCGCGGTGCCTTAAAGGCCCAGGGAAGGACCATCGCCGTACAGGGCTGCGGACTGAACAATATCTTCCCGCCCGAAAATGAAAAACTCTTCGCCCTTATATCCGGATCCGGCGCCTGCATAAGCGAATTGCCGCTGTCCTATGAACCACTTCCGCAAAACTTCCCCGTAAGGAACAGGATAATCTCAGGCCTGTCCATGGGCGTGATAATCATCGAGGCATCCCATAGAAGCGGCGCTTTGATTACCGCAAGGGCGGCACTCGACCAGAACCGCGAAGTAATGGCTGTGCCCGGCAAGGTCGATTCGCCCATCAGCTTCGGCACCAACAAGCTCATTAAAGAAGGGGCAAAACTTATCGACTGTATCGATGATGTCATGGAAGCTTTGGGCTACATCGGCATGGGCCTCAAAACACATGCAGATTCCGCTGCCAAAAGTGCGGAAGAAAAACTCCGGACCCCGCTTTTCGATGTTTCAAGACTTAATCTGAGTGAACCGGAACTTGCTGTTTACAACGCCCTCGACCACGAACCCTTGAATATCGAGGATATTATCGCACACACTTCGCTACCAGCCGGTAAGGTCAATTCCTCACTTATCTCACTCCGGCTCAAGGGACTGATAAAACAACTCCCCGGCAATATGTTCAAAAAGAACTAATTGCTGATCTTTCAGTTGTGACTGTAATTATGAGAAAGACTTTATTATTATGCTCCATCCTGGCAGGGTCTTTTGTTTTCCATATCGATGTTCCAGATATATTGTTGTGTTCTGAATATCACAATACACAGGCTTGCAATAAACAGAATAAACACATACAGCAGACTTTTATCAATAAAGCCTATTCCGAATTTTATAATCAGGCAATTTATTATTATGAACAAGACCCTTATCTCAGTTGGTCCGGTTCGAAGGTATGTTATCTTGAACTCGCCTGTAGCACCAAAAGCAAGAAAAGAACTTACCATCAAACTTCCATATGCTGGAACGAGAAAATAGATGAGTGTTTTACTAAGCCCTTCGAATAGATAGGAATAGCTGATAAACAGAGCGCTCATAAATACAAAATCCAGGAAATGGTCCATATAAAATCCCCATTTGGGGATACCGGTATCTCTGTGTCTGCCCAAGGCCCCATCGAAACAATCGGTAAACCACTGAAGGAATATCATCAAAGATGAAAACCAGAGCCAGTGATAATTGTTTATGGCAAGATATCCGAATACTATTAACCCCACTGACCAGGGAATTGTCGTCAAGGTTAAATGATAACCTTCTATCCACGGCGGAAACCTGGATATATTACTGTCAATAAACTTTCTTTCCCAATTTGCCAGTAACGATTTCATTGGAAGTTTCTTATCCCCGGTAAAATTTTCATTACCCATTGCTTATTCCTTTAAATCTCAAGTGTAACAATTATTTTCGAAAATCCAGTTTTTCCCAAAAGCTCTTTTTCTTGATGGGCCCGACTCTGTCTTGAAAAATTGGAAACTCCAGGCTGCTTTGCCAGTTCGATTCGCCCGCCTCTCTGCTTCTTGTAAAGCCGTAATCTGTGCCGCCAAGATTTATTACCACTTTCTCATCTCTTTCCGGGTCCTGCTGGCGGTATTTGCCCGCAACCGTTGCGTAGTACCAGCGGTACGGAAACTTATGTTCGTTAACACCACTGTCAATGCTGGAAATATCCACATTGTGCGCTCTCGGGATAATTATCTCCGTGCGCTCAAGCGTAAAATCCCTCGTATAATAGTGCTCGATCCAGATCGGACCTTTACTTTGGATCTCACCGAGCTCGGCCTCTTTCCACAGCGGCGGAACATATGCGTCAAGGAACGTAATATGGATCGAAGCATTCGTTTTTTCGGCTATCATTTTCGCTGCTGTGTTTACCGCCCAGCACCCCGACGAATGGCCTATCAGGTGAATATGCTCCCATTCTATACCCAACTCTAAAAAAGCCTTGGCAAATCTGACACCTGCAATTTGGCGGGCATACTTTACCGCATCGATCGGATTGACCGTTTTCGCGCCGCCTTGCCAGTCAAAAAAACCGCAGAGCCATTCAGTTGGATCGACTCGGCTTTTTATCTGCGTCGCGATGTCCGCCGGCCAGTCGCTCTTGCCCCTGTCGAACCACCCGTGTATTACTATTACGGCTTTTTTGCACGATGGCCCGATCGAAAGATTCGGATCTATTTCCACGGTTGCATCTGAGCTTATCCGGGCGCCCTGGACAATATACTGCATGAAAAATTTCCCCTCGTCGGAAATATTCAAAATTCCCGAATCGTCAACGGATACCCTGACAGGCGTATCAAGTTTATCATCCAGCCCCGCTGAACGCAGCAACTCTGTTACATTTTGCCGAAACTCTTTTTCAGAATTGACACTTGCAAAACCGGCTGCAGAAAAATGCCACAATAGGCAACTGATAAAAATTATCATGATTTCTTTACCGTAGATCATGCTCGGATCACTCTTAAAAAAAAGTTCCTTTATTCGGTCGGACCGCTTTTTGCCGCCAGGGCGATCTTGCGAAGTTTCATTATATCGAGCTTCCCCGAACCAAGCAGCGGCATCGAATCTACCCTGATATAATTGTTCCGCCGCGGTTTCCACATATTCGGCACTTTGCTTTCAACGATGATCTGGTGCAGCTTCTCCGCACTGCCGGCCTTATCCAGATGAAGCACGACAAGTTCCTCACCTTTCTTAGGATCAGGGACACCTATCACCGCTAAAACATGTTCGCCGGTGCCAAGTGCCTCAATGTAAACCTGTTCAATACCGAGATGCGGCACCATCTCTCCGCCGATCTTGCTGAATCGGGCGAGTCTGTCCGTGATGGTGATAAAACCATCTTCGTCGATCCTCGCGATATCCCCCGTATTGTACCAGCCGTCCACAATGACTTCCCTGCTTTTCGCCGGCATATTAAGATAACCGATCATCACATTGGGGCCCTTGACCATCAGCAAACCCTCTTCGCCGACCTCGGTCGGCCCGTTCGTTTCAGGGTCCACTACTTTTGCCGCTACCCCCGGAACAGGATGGCCCGCTGAACCCGGTTTATTACCGGCCTGACGGATACCGCGAACCTCGGCATCGGGTACGTTCAGTGATATAACCGGCGAAAGCTCCGTTGCACCGTAACCTTCTAACGGGCGGATCCCAAACTTCGCTTCGAAAGAATCTGCTATGCTTTCTTTGAGTTTTTCCGCTCCCGATGCCACCAGCCTCAAACTCACAAGATCCTCTGGTTCTGACCGCCTCATATAAGTCAGAAGAAAAGTAGGAGCTGCGAACAGTATCGTCGAGCGGTTCTTGCGAATACTTTCGGCGACCGTTTTCCCGTCGAGAGGATTCGCTATGTAGTTGACCGAAACCCCGCTCGTAAGAGGAAGCCATAACCCGCAGTTAAACCCGAATGAATGAAAGAACGGAAGCATCGCGCAAAGGTCGTCCCCAGGCCGTAACCGTACCACCATCCGGAGAGACTCGATATTGGATATCAAATTGTGATGACTCAGCATCACTCCTTTCGGCTTGCCGGTGCTCCCGGAAGAAAAGATAATTGTTGCCAGGTCGTCATTGTACCGTTGGCAGCCATTGGCCATCATTGATAAAGGCATGAATCTCGCCTTCAGATATGCTTTCAGCTTTCCCTGCCAATTGATCCTTTCGATGATATCTTCTATAAACACAGGCCCAGGCAACTTGTCTTTGATCTCCGTCTTTTCAAGAAACTTGCGCGATGAGACCACACATTTTATCCCGCTCTCTTCGATGGCCGTCTCACGTGCCTGCTCACTCGTTATATAGCTCAGGTTTACCGAAACCTTACCCTGCAGCGTTACCGCCAGGTTCACAAGTGCCCCAGCCACAGAAGGCGGAAGCAGTATTCCGATCTTGTCCTCGGTGTCTGTAAGTTTGTCTAATTCTTCCCCGATTGCCAGGGCCGTTATAAGTGTCTTGCCGTAATTCAGGTGTTTTCCGGTTGCGTCGCAAATACACCGCTTGTGCCTGTGCTTTCGTGCCGATTTAATGAATTGATACGCCAATGACCTGTGCGGGGATTTAAGATCGTTAAAGTATTCGCACGAAAGCTCTAAGACCTTCTGCCTTATCTCGCTGGAAGATGGCCCCGCAGGCATCGCCTCCCCGAAATAGACCGAAACCGGATACGGAAATTGCTTGGGCAAACTTGACAGTAATTTGCCGCTTGAATAACTGAATATACTCCCCCAGGCGCCGCCAATATAAGCCGGGATGACCGAGTACGGACTTTTTTTCATTATCTTTTCAAAGCCCCCCTTAAATTTCCCGAGCATTCCCGTACGCGTGATAGCGCCCTCTGCGAATATGCAGACGATATAGCCTTCTTCCATCGCAGAGCGAGCTTCCTTAAGTGAAGCTACGATTTTTTTCGGTGGGTCCTGGGCGGATATCGGGATCGCACGCATCAGCTTGCAGAACGGTTTGATCCATTTGTAGTTAGAAATTTCACGGTCTATGATAAAACGGATTCGCCTCTGCTGTGTTGCACCTAACAGCAGTCCGTCCACCCACGAAACATGATTACAGACCAAAAGCACGCCCGCCGTCGTCGGAATATTCTCCAGCCCCTTGACCTTGATCCGGTATAACAGCCGGATGACCAATAAGATTAGCAAACGCACTAAAAAGTCCGGCAGCATGATTATCGAAACCACCGCCAGAACCAGCGTCAAAAGACCGAGAATAAAAAACATTTGCGACGCCGTCATCTTAAGATACTCGGCGAATACATAAAGTGTGATCGCCGACAGCAATACACCAACCCACCCTAAAAAACTAGATGCCGCTATCACCTGCCCGCGGGTTTTACTGGGACTGCGAAGCTGGATCAATGCGTGTACCGGAACGATGAACATCCCCGCGCTTAGGCCCGTTAAAAATATCAACGCAAATACCGGGTATCTGTTTCCACTCAGAACTGCCAGCCCTATCGAACAAAGCGCAAGACCCACCGCCCCTAAGGGCACTATCCCGAATTCTACGTTTCTACCGGAAAGTTTTCCCGCCAGGTATGCTCCGGCTCCTATCCCTAATGCTGCTATTAAAAAAAGATACCCGCTCTGGGTCTCGCTGAATCCGAGACTCTGGATACCGTAGGGGATCAGGTTCATCTTCATAAATCCCCCCAAAAGCATAAAATATGCAGAAGCGAACACACAAAGCATCAGGTCCTTGTCCTTGCGGATAGAATAAAGAGTTATGCATATATCCTTGATAAAAAACAACGATGCCTTTTCGCCGCCGCCGGCCGGTTTCGTTCGCTCTATCGAAAAACTGCAAACCAAACCTGCCGCCGCCACCACGACACACAGTATGCTCGCTAAATAGAATTGCTCTCCAGCCGCTTCCGCTACAAAAGGACCGACTGCCGTCCCGATCACGATCGCTATATACGTAAACGCTTCCAGGAAACTGTTCGCCTTCGACAATTGCT
>CBDUSK010000082.1:0-6585 GCA_965369915.1 uncultured Phycisphaerae bacterium | reverse complement strand
GCCGGCTTCGGCGGCGGCGGCGAAGCCGATCGGACGGTGGTACATCAGGATGGAAAATTTTTCGCCGTCGAGTTTAAGTTCGGCGAGCCGGGCCGCTACCTGGTCCTTTTTGTCGCTGTCGTCGATACCGATTATCTGCAGGCCCTTGAAGTCGACGAATTCATTTCGCAGGAATTGGACGGAAGTAATTGCCTTGAGGAAATCTTCGATCTGCCGAATGCCGGTGTAGCGTTCGTGATTGCCGGAGGTGAGAAAAACGGGGGCATTGAGATCGTTGAGAACAGAGAGAGAGCCTGCCTTTAGTTCACGTCGGGAGTCGATGAGGTCGCCGGTGATGAGGATGACATCGGGATCGAGGGCGTTCGTCTTTTCGATGACCCGCCTGAGGAAATTTTTGCTTGTCGAGCCGAGGTGGATATCGCAGAGCTGGACGATATCGGCGTTAACCGGTGCGGGGACGTCGATAGTTGTGATGTTTATAAACATCGCATTTATCATCGAGTAAACAGTAAGGATAGCAGCAGCGGCTGAGACGATGTAACCGGCCAGCGGTTTAGGGGCCGGGGCCAAACGAAATATGACGATGAAAAGGTTTATGATTTCATAGGCTGCAAGGCAGGTCAGGAGCAACAGCCCCAGTCCCATCCAAAAGCAGGCGACGGTATCGAAGGCGGTTATAAGAAAATTGTCGAAGCGGGACTGCAGGACTTTGGCAAGAACGAAGGAAAGCGAAAGGAATACGAAGAGAAGATAGAAGCCGATGCGCGGCTTTATTTTGAATAAACTATACAGCCGGCGGAGGACGTAATAGTTTACCGCAAAGCAAATGGTTAAAAAGGTCAGTAAAAATAACGACATAATAAGAAAATTATAGCCGGTAAAAGATGTACAGAAAAGGTAAAAACAAGGGACAGGCGACAAGGGGCAGGGGACCGATTTATTGCTGTTAATCGTGTGGAAAACGGCTATAATGGGCGTTTGCGTTGTATTGAGAAAAGGGTAAGTTAGTATATGTTTATTGATGAAGCGAAAATCCGGGTCAAGGCAGGTAACGGCGGTCACGGGTGCGTGAGCCTTCGTCGCGAGAAGTTTATCGCCAAGGGCGGGCCCGACGGCGGCGACGGCGGCAAGGGTGGGGGAGTGTATTTCGCCGCGGCCGAAGACGTCGATACGCTGACGGATTTTTCGGGCAGGGGCCACTGGGAAGCGAAGAACGGCGGCTGCGGTGAGGGCAGTAATAAACACGGGGCGGACGGTGAGGACCTCATTTTGCGTGTTCCGCCGGGGACGCTGATCTTCGATGAGGATATCGATGTGATGTTAAAGGACATGGATAAGGTCGGGATGAAGGTCCTTGTCTGCCGGGGCGGTAACGGCGGGAGGGGTAATAAGAGCTTTGCCACGGCGACACGGCAGACGCCGAGGTTCGCAACGGACGGTAAAGCCGGACAGGAAAGAAATATTCGGTTAGAGCTTAAACTTATCGCCGACGTCGGGTTGGTGGGGATGCCGAACGCAGGCAAGAGCACGCTTATTTCGAGGTGCTCAAAAGCGAGGCCAAAAATAGCAGACTATCCGTTTACGACGCTGAGCCCGGTGTTGGGGATAGTGGAGCTGAGCGATTATCGCCGGTTCGTTATGGCGGATATTCCCGGGCTTATCGAAGGAGCGCATCAGGGAGCGGGATTAGGGCATGAATTTTTAAAACATATAGAACGGACGCGGATATTGGTGCATATGCTCGATATAATGCCGAGCGATGAATCGGACCCGGCGGAAAATTATAAAAAGATCCGGGCCGAATTAGCACTTCACAGCACGGTCCTGTCGGCGAAAAAAGAAGTTGTGGTTTTGAACAAGACGGACCTTGACCCTGAGGGCGAAAAAGCAGAGGATATCCGAAGCAGGCTCGAAGTTGACGGGGCCCAGGCGATATCGGCGGTTACCGGAGCCGGCGTGAACGAACTGAACGAAAGGTTGTGGACAATGATCAAAGGACAGGCGGAATGAATATAATCGCGATAGATATAGGCAATACCAATATCAGCGTGGGGCTTTTTGTCGAGGACAGTGAAAGGTATATCAAGACGGTCGGCGGCGATGAGAACGACAAGCTGGCGGAGATCCTGGTCTCGGCGTGGGAAGAGATCCCTTTTGTTACCGGTGCAAATGTTAAAAAGCGTGACGGTTTTATCGTTGTCAGCAGTGTCAACAGCGAACGTACGAAGGCGGTTGGGGATATCTGCAAAAAAGAATTGGACGAAAAGATAAAGATCATAGGCAGAGATGTACCGCTGCCTATCGAGATGGGCGTTGACGATCCTATGGCGGTGGGTACGGACAGGGCGGTCAACGCGGCGGCGGCATTTGCGGTGGTAGAGGACGCGGTTGTGGTTGCGGATTTCGGAACAGCGGTTACGATCGACCTGGTAGACGAGGAGGGAGTGTTTTTGGGCGGGGTTATAGCGCCTGGATTTGAGATCTCGGCGAAGGCATTGAATTTAATGACGGACAATCTGCCGGACACGGGTCATAAAGTGGAGACGCCAAAGAACCCGGCGGGGGCGAATACTTTAGAGGCGATAAACTGCGGTCTGTATTATTCTGCGGCGGGGCTGTTGAGAACGGTAGTGGAAAAATATGCGGAAGAACTGGAGAAGTGGCCGCAGGTTATCGTTACGGGCGGAGCGGCCGAGGCTATCAAGGCGGACTGCGATTTTGTGGATTCGTGGGTTCCGAACCTGTCAGTGAGGGGGATAGTATTGGCTTATAAGAAATTCCTGTCTGACCAGACGGAGACGGCAGAACTTGAGGTTAAAGACAGTAAACCACCCGGCAGGAAGAAATGACAGTGTTAGCGGCGGTGACAACTGCAAAAGGGACGGGGGCGATATCGAGCATTCAGCTTTCAGGTGCCCGAGGCGGTGCCATCATCGAAAAGATATTCGAACCGGGCGAAGGGAAAAAGTGCAGGCTTGAAACGGGGAACATCCTTGTGGGTGACATCGTCGACGGCGGACAGATCGTCGATCATGTTGTTGTCGGATGTGAAGGGCAGGGGGATTATTCGATAAGCTGTCACGGCAATCCTATCATCGTCGAGATGATAATGAAACTGCTTAAAGACGAAGGCGCCGAACTTGTAACGGCGGAGGAACTTTTAGGCGTTAAATTTGCGGACGAAGACGGAAATACTATCGTGCAGGAAGCAAGGCTTGGGCAATTAAAGGCAGTTACCTTAGAGGGGGCCAAGGTAATAGCGAACCAGGCGAATGCCGGTTTAAGCAGGACCGCAACGAACTGGCTTGAAGAGAAAAGATCACTTGAGAAAACAAAAGCCGAGTGTGAGCGGATACTTGCCGATAGTGTTACAGCAGGTCTTATTATAAAGGGGGCGAAGGTTGTGATAGCGGGTCCGCCTAACAGCGGCAAGAGCACTTTGCTGAACTGCCTGTGCGGTACGGGCAAGTCGATCGTGACAGAAACAGCAGGGACTACACGCGACTGGGTTGGTGCAAGATGCCGGGCGGAATCGCTTTTGATGGAGCTTGTCGACACGGCGGGGTTGGATGAAAAACTTTCAGTGAGAGATGATATAGATAAGGAGTCACGGAAAAGAGCCCTGGAACTTCTAACGGATTGCGATGTTGTTCTTTTTGTTCTGGACGGAAGTACGGCAGAGAAACAAGAGATCAAATTCGACAAAGGGAAAAAAGTAATTGTTATTTTGAACAAGTCGGATATTGGATGCGAGCTTTACGAAGAACAATTGGGCCTTGATTTTGACGGCTGTGTCAGGATCAGTGCGAAAACAGGTGAGGGGATCGACGAATTAGTGGAAAAAATCCGTGGTGTACTTGGTGTGGCGGGATTTGATCTGACGAAGTGGGTGTGTTTTACGGAGCGGCAAAAAAGGCTTTTGGAGGGGCTTTTGAGGGCAAAAAACGTATCGGAAGCTGAATCGGCGATAACGGAGTTGTTAAACGGCGGGGTTTGTATATAATCGCGGGTATGGAAAGCAGCAAGGAAAAAGTTACGCCGGCGATGAAGCAGTTTCATCACTTCAAGGAAAAGCACCCGGATGCGATACTGTTTTTCCGGATGGGCGATTTTTACGAGACATTTTACGAAGATGCACAGACTTGTTCACGTGTTCTGGGTATTACACTTACCAGCAGGGGCAAGAGCAGTAAGTCGGTACCTCTGGCGGGAGTTCCCTATCACGCGGTGGACGGGTATCTCAAGAAGATGCTTCAGGCGGGGTATAAGGTGGCGGTGTGCGAACAGGTCGAGGACCCGAAGACGGCAAAGGGAGTGGTGAAGCGCGACGTGGTGCGGATCGTTACGCCGGGTACGCTTACCGATGATATGCTGCTTAACGAGCGGGAGGATAATTTTCTGTGCGCGGTGAGCCTTGGGGCCAAGTCTGCGGGCCTAAGCTGGGTGGATATTTCGACGGGTCATTTCTTTGCGCAGGAACTTTCGGAAAGAGATGTGCTCGATGAGCTGCTTCGATTAGGGCCGAAGGAGTGCCTGCTGCCGGAGATGAGGGGGGAGCTTTTCGAGGCGGAAGTTAGAAAGTTAGCGACAGATATCACACAGCTAACGGGTGCGATAGTGACGCATCGGCCCGGCTGGTATTTCGACGGTTACAATGCAAAGAGCAAGCTGCTGAAACATTTCGGGACCTCGACATTAGAGGGCTT
Source organism: uncultured Phycisphaerae bacterium (assembly GCA_965369915.1). Lineage (GTDB taxonomy): Bacteria > Planctomycetota > Phycisphaerae > Sedimentisphaerales > Anaerohalosphaeraceae > CBDUSK01. The sequence goes on along the minus strand of CBDUSK010000082.1, from coordinate 1,879 downwards.
CGGCATTACCGACGGATTCGAGGGGGTAACTGCCGCTGGTGCAATACTCGAATACCTGAACGAAACGCAGAAGACATCCTTAGGGCATATCTCGAACGTAAAGAAGGTCGAGCGGGTAAATTTTCTTCAGGTTGACCAGACATCGCTGCGGTCGCTGGAGGTTTTGCGAACGATTCGGACCGAAAGCAGTAAGGGTTCGCTTTTGGAATGCGTGGATATGACCTTGACGGGCATGGGGTCGAGGATGATGCGGGCCTGGCTGTGTATGCCGCTTTGTAACGTTAAACAGATCGAACTAAGACAGGACGCGGTCGAGGAGTTTTTTAATAACGACGCCCAATGCGGCGAGATCCGCAAGCAGTTCAAGACGATAGCGGACATCGAGCGGATAGTGGCGAGGATAAGTACGTTCAGGACGAGTCCGAAGGACCTGGTTGCCTTAGCGGGAACATTGCGCACGATCCCGGCGCTTCGTGAGAAACTGCAAAAGTGCGAATCGGGATTACTGACAGACCTGGCAAATCGCTGCGACAGCATGGACGAATTGGCGGAGCTGTTAGAATCGGCGATCGAGCCGGAGTGCCCGGCGCATATCCGTGACGGCGGGGTGATAAGAAGCCGGTTTAATGACAAGCTCGATAAGCTCAGGAGCATATCGAAGGACGGGCGGAGTTTTCTCGCGGAGTATCAGCAGAGAGAAAGTAAGCGGACGGGAATTTCGAACCTGAAGATCGGGTACAACAAGGTGTTCGGTTATTACATCGAGATCAGCAGGGCGGCAGCTCAGAAGGCGCCGGCTGATTATGTGCGGAAGCAGACGATAAAAAACGCGGAGCGGTATATCACCGACGAGTTGAAGCAATACGAAGAGCAGGTATTAGGTGCGCAGGAAAAAAGCCTTGCCCTTGAGCATAAACTTTTCGAAGAAGTTCGCTACGAGACGACAAAGTATGTGTCGAGGCTGCAGGAGTTGGCGGAGGTTGTGGCGAACTGCGACTGCTTAAGTTCGTTCGGGTACCTGGCAAGACAGCGGAATTACGTTCGGCCGAGGATGTGCCAAGGCAAGGAGCTTGTCATCAATGACGGTAAACATCCGGTGTTAGCGGAAACGTTAGGCAGTGAGTTCGTGCCGAACGATGTCAAATTCGGCGACGGGCACGGCGATATCGCGCTGATCACCGGGCCGAATATGGCGGGCAAGAGTACATACATTCGGCAGGTCGCGTTGTTGGTTTTGATGGCACAGACGGGGAGTTTCATACCGGCTAAAGATGCGGTTATCGGGGTGGTCGACCGAATATTTACACGCGTGGGTGCATCGGATGAACTCTTGCGCGGGCAATCGACGTTCATGGTGGAGATGACCGAGACGGCGAACATCATCAACAACGCCAGTGAAAATTCGTTAGTGATACTCGATGAGGTGGGCAGAGGCACGAGCACCTATGACGGTCTTTCGTTGGCGTGGGCGATCACCGAATATATCGCCAATAAGATAAAGTGCAGGACGCTTTTCGCGACTCATTATCATCAGTTGACGGAATTGGCGGAGCTATTGACGAACGTTAAGAACTGCAACGTGGCCGTCCGCGAATGGGCGGGAGAGGTCGTCTTCTTACATAAGATAATTCCGGGCGGGACGGACAAAAGCTACGGGATACATGTTGCGAAATTGGCAGGGCTCCCCAGGAGCATTACCGAAAGAAGCGCCGAGATCATGGGCGACCTGGAAAGCACCTTCGCCAGGGAAGTCGAAGGGCCCAAGTTAGGCAGGAACAAGACCACGGACGATTCGCTGTTCGTGCAGAAGCACAAATCCGTTTTAGAAAAACTTGCCTCCACTGACGTCGATAACCTCACGCCGATAGAGGCGATCAAT
>CBDUSK010000081.1:0-6720 GCA_965369915.1 uncultured Phycisphaerae bacterium | reverse complement strand
TGGTATGTTATATATTAACTAATTTTAATCTTTGAAAACTGAGTAGTGCGGCAGTCTTTGAAAATTCGGAACATTATGAAGAAATGCTATTCGAACCGGATGTCCGAAAGGACGAACTGAGTAGCGTTATTATTTCTGTAAGTGTCTATCTGGGGCTCGTAAGCTACGGAAAAATATTCGCTTTCTAAAAGTTTCTTTTCGAGTTTGCCCATACCGAACCCGATACACCGCACCGACTCGGTCCCGTCGGTAATGGCTATCTGCAGATGGTCGCCTTTTACCCCGACCCTTTTCGGGGGCGAGATCCAGCGGACACCTCTTGTAACGAACACCGGCTTGACATTGCCCGGCCCGAAAGGCTCAAGCATTCCGAGCTCCCTGACGGCGTGGTAAGACAGATCCGCTATCGAACATTCCGCGTCGATATCGAGCTTGAGCACGAGGGCGTCTCCGCTCAAGTTCTTTTGGGCGTACGCTTCGAACTGCTCGGCGAAATCCGCTATCCTGGCTTTTTCTATCTTAAGACCCGCCGCCATGGCATGCCCGCCGAAGCTGACAAGATTATCAGAGCAGGCGCTTATCGCCGCGTTCATGTCGAACCCCGCCACAGAACGTCCCGAACCCTGGGCGGTGTCTCCGTTGCCGGTATTTATTAAGATCGTCGGGCGGAAAAATTCGTCTATAACCCTCGAAGCCACGATGCCGATCACGCCGGTATGCCAACTGTCGTCGGCCAGGACTATCGTCTTTCTGTCGGGGTGATTCAGCCCTTTTGCGGTTATCATCTCACGAACTTGCTTGAATATCTTCCGCTGATACTGACGGCGCTGAATATTTTGCTGCTTGAGATACTCGGCGATCTGCGCGCAGCGGGTCGGGCTGTCGCTGGTCAAAAGTTCCACGGCCAGCCGGGCATGTCCCATGCGTCCGGCGGCGTTGAGCATCGGGGCCAGGCGAAAACCGATATGATAACTGTCGATATTTTGACCGTTAAGGTCCGCCGAGTTTATCAGGGCTTTTATCCCGCAAAGCTTCGATTCGGTCAGCGCCTTTAAACCGTAACTGGTCAGCACCCTGTTTTCACCGCGCATCTCGACGACGTCCGCGACCGTACCCATCGCCGCCAGGGTCGTCGAATTCAGCAGGAACTGTCTTAGCTTCGGGTCGGTTTTGCCGGCGGTCTTGAATTCGTTCACTATCGCCCAGGCCAGCTTAAGGGCCACCATCGCCCCGGCTGAATCCGGATTCGGATAGTTTTCCAGGCCCGGGTGGACAACCGCGACGGCCTGCGGAAGTTCTTCGAGCATCTGATGATGGTCCGTTATTATAAGATCGATCCCCAATTCGCCGGCGAGCTTTGCCTGGGCCGTAGCGGTAACACCGCAGTCGACGGTGATGATCAGGTTTACACCGTTTTCCGCGAGCTGAGTTACCGCTTCGGGATTAAGCCCGTATCCTTCGTCGATCCGATGCGGGATATAATACTCGACCTTGGCGCCCATAAGCTCCAGCAGATGCCACAGTATCGAAACGCCCGTTATCCCGTCGACGTCATAATCGCCGTAGATGGCGATCCTTTCGCCATTGGAAAGCGCCTGTTTTACCCGGGCAGCGGCCCCAGCGGTGCCGGGCATTTTTTCCGGCTCAATAAGTTCTGTAAGTTTGGGCGATAGAAAGCTTCTTGCCTGTTCGAGTGAGCTTATATTGCGGTTAATAAGCAGTTGGGCAAGAACAGGCGAGACCTTCAGCGACCTGGCCAGTTGTTCTGCATCAGGATCGGCCGGCCTGATATCCCAGACTTTTCTTTGCATCCCTGCCGCAAACGCCATTATTCTTTGCCCGTCCTCTCGATCCGTAGTTTAATTAGCAATAAGACGATAGTAGTGATTATTGGTAAAATAGTCAACTCTCAAATGGCGATGAGATAATTTTTCGACAGATTTTAATTTTTTTGCACGTGTTCATCCGCCAGATCTGGAAGAATGGCCGGGATATCAGTTTCGCTATCGACCGCAATAGAACTTATTCCAATTAGGAATACCTGTTATTTGGTTGACAATAATCCGCACTGAGGTTAAATAGTTCCTGTTGCCCAAGGCCGAAAGCATGGGTCTGCGGCCTAAAAAACAGATTCGTTCGGGAGATAATGGGACAATGGTAATATGGGACGATTTTAAAGAACTGTGGAAATATTACGTTTTCCAAAGCCTGTTGACCGGCCTGGTGCTTTTTGTTGTAGTGTTGACGGTAGGCAGGGATAAAGTCGTTATCATTGCTTCGATGGGGGCTACCGCTTTTATTTGTTTTATAACGCCGAGAAGCGTCTCCGCCCAGACAAAACACGTAATTGGCGGGCACTTTATCGCTCTGATCTGCGGTGCTATTTTTATACTGACTGCTATGCCGTATTATGTGGAGTTTCCATCTGCGGTAGCTCTTGCGGCATTTTTGATGGTTGTTTTCAATGTCGAACATCCACCTGCTGCGGGAACCGCTCTTGCAGCTGTTGTAAACGAGGTTACACTGGTTAATGCGGCGATCATTATAATCATTTCGATCTTGATAACGCAGTGCCGCTATTATATGAGAAACCGGCTGCGGGATCTGATCTAATGGTTCAGCTTAAGGATTCTTTTTCTATTACAGAATATCTTTTCCGGTAAGCTTGACTTTTTTCCCTCTTTTAATATTTAGATTTAGCGTTTTTCCTTTGTACCGTACGATGCAGTCTGTTCCGGGCCGGCTGTGTATGGTTGCTGAAACAAGTTCGCCGTCTTTCCATTTTATATCTACTTCGAATCCGCCGCGTGCTCGCAATCCTTTCACACTGCCACTGGGCAGAGCCGACGGCAAGGCGGGTAGAAGATGTATCTGGCCGGCATGGCTCTGGAGGAGCATCTCCGCCACACCCGAGGTGGCCCCGAAGTTACCGTCGATCTGGAAGGGAGGGTGAGCGTCAAACAGATTGGGATAGGTATTGCCGCGCAGTGCCTCGGCAAGCATCTTGAACGAATGGTCGCCATCGAACAACCTGGCCCAGAAGTTGATCTTCCATGCCTTTGACCAGCCCGTGCCTCCGTCGCCGCGATGGGTCAGCGTGACTTTGCAAGCCTCAGCCAGATCCGGCGTCAGCAGTGGATGGATCTCGTTGCCTGGATGCAGTCCCCAGAGATGCGATACATGACGGTGATGGTTCCTGGGACTATCTTTGTCCTCCAGCCACTCCTGCAGCTGGCCGTGCTTGCCGATCTGGTTCGGTGCGATGCGATTACGCATGTCAATCAATTGCTTGCGAAGATCCTTATCCACATCCAGAACGCGTGAAGCTTCGATCACATTGCCAAACAAGTTCCGGATGATCTGGTGATCCATGGTCGGCCCCATCACCAATCCCCCATTCTCAGGAGAATTGGACGGACCAGAGATCAACCAGCCCTTGTCGTTTCTGGGATCTTCTATCAGGTAATCGACAAAGAACAGAGCTGCACTTTTCATGAGGGGGTATGCCGTATTCTTAAGATAGTCCTTGTCTCGCCCAAACTCATAGTGCCACCACAAGTGCTGACACATCCACGCACCGCCGGTCGGCCAGATGCCATGGTTGGATTTATTGATGGGCGCTGCGCCTCGCCACAGGTCGAAGTTGTGATGTACCACCCAACCGCGTGCACTGTAATGCTCTTTGGCCACATTGGCGCCTGTTACCGAAAGATCCTTGAGCGCGCCGAACAGCGGCTCGTGACATTCTGCCAGGTTCGTGATCTCGGCCGGCCAGTAGTTCATCTCGGTATTGATGTTGCACGTGTACTTGCTGCCCCAGGGCGGACTTATCAATTCGTTCCAAAGGCCCTGCAGATTGGCGGGCTGGCTGCCCGGCCGGCTGCACGCGATCATCAGGTATCGCCCATATTGAAAGAAGAGTTCGACAAGCTGAGGGTCCCCCTGGTCGAAGCTCTTAAGCCGGCTCGAAGTCGGTAGTTTTGCCTTGTCGGAAGTACCAACGTCCAGCGAGACCCTGCGAAACAGGGCGCGATGGTCCTGCATATGATCGGCCTTTATATTTTTATATGACTTATTGGCGATCTTCTTCAGCGTTGCAAGATTTTTTTTGGAAGGATCGCCACTGACATCCTTATAGTTAACAAAGCTCGAATCGCCTGCCAGGATAAGCGTGACGGTGTCAGCGCCAATGATCTTTATCGCCCCGTCGTGCGCCACGACCTTACCGCCCTGGGCGCGAACCTGCAAGCGTGCTTCAAACCGTGTAACACCGGCCTTTACCTGACCGGTCATCACCAGAAGGCCCGCCGGGTCGGTCCTGAACCTTATGTTGTCGTGCGGGCTTGTCAGCGATACAACACAGTTGACAGCGCCGCTCTTGCCGGCTTCGAGCCTGGTAACGATCACATTGTCGGGATACGATGCAAACACCTCTCGCCGGAATGTTGTGCCGCTGATGTCAAATTCCAACGAGGCAACTGCGCTATCGATGTCCAACTGGCGCCGATAGCTTGCGGGCACCTCGTCGTTGAACTCCGGAAACGTGAGGACCAGGTCACCAAACGGCTGGTATGCCCGCTGCCTGTTGCTGCCGTCATCGCGCACACTCATGAATTCGCGATTGGCCAGATCATGAGCCTCTTTTTGCTTGCCTTCAAACAGGAGTTTGCGAATGGGCGACAGATATTCGACCGCGCCCTTATGCGCATAGTCGTGCGGCTTACCGGTGAACAGCGTATCGCAGTTGAACTGGATACGTTCTTTTTCCACACCGCCGAAGACCATTGCACCCAGCCGACCGTTACCGAGCGGAACAGCCTGTTCCCACTTTGCCGGGTTTGCCGGTTTATCATACCAGAGAGACAGTTCGTTAGCTGATGCAGGATCCGTTATCATATGGTTAGAATCATTACAGCCAGCCAGAAGTATTGTGCTTAGAATGAGCGCATAGATTTTCATTTGGAATTTCCTTCTCAGATTTCGTTGTTCTTTATTGTTCCTTCTTTCTTATTTAAGCAGTCCCGGCGCACGACCTTCGTTTTTCATTTCTTTGCCATGGGCTTTAATCAGCTTGGTCAGGCGATCGACGATTTCCGGGTGTTTGCCGGCCACGTTTTTCGTTTCACCGATGTCGGCTTCCAGATCATACAAACGTACCGTGTCATATTTAACGGACACTTTTTTATTCCGTCCCTTGTCATTCTTTTTGATTTCCGCGTACTTACCGGGAAGGAAGAGCTTCCATTTCCCCTGACGCACCACGCTGGGGCCATAATGGAAGGTTTTGCGGGGCGACGACTTGCCCTTGGTCAGGAAGTCCGTCAGGTCGATCCCGTCGATTTCCTTTTCCGGCAGCTCCGCGCCGCACAGGTTCGCCAGGGTTGGAAGCAGGTCGATCGTAGAAGCGATTTCCGCACTTGTTTTTCCGCCTTTGATGGTACCTGGCCAACGGATAAGGCAAGGCACTCGCAGGCCGCCATCGTAAACGGTCATCTTGGCTCCACGCAACGGATCAGCCTTTCCCCCATGTTCGTTCTGGGTCAGCCACGGGCCGTTGTCCGATGTCAGGATCACCAGCGTTTTCTCATCGATCCCATTGTCCTTGAGCGCCTGCAGCACCTGTCCGACGCTCCAGTCGAGCTCCGCTATGACATCGCCATAAAGTCCGCGTTTGGTGGTACCTTTAAACGCTTCCGACGCGAAGATCGGCACATGCGGCATCGAATGTGCGAGGTAGAGAAAGAAAGGTTTATCCTTCTGCTGGGCAATAAATCGGACCCCACGCTCGGTGTAGCGCTTGGTCAGATAGGTTTGGTCAGGTTCCTCTTCGATCGTCTTATCACCCTCAATGAGCGGAAGCGGCGGCATACCATTGCGTCCCTTACGCATATCATTCGAGTATGGCAGCCCGAAATACTCATCGAATCCCTGCTTGCAAGGCAGGAACGGCGGCTTGTCGCCCAAATGCCACTTTCCGACCAAAGCGGTCTTATAACCCACCGCTTTGAGCATTTCCGCGATCGTCGTCTCGTCCGGGTTCAACCCCTTTTTCGACGGCCTGTCCGTGCGATCCGGAAACAAAACACCCAGCTTGCCCACCCGCTGGGGATAGCAACCGGTAAGCAACGCCGCGCGCGAAGGCGTACAGACCGATGCAGCCACATAAAAATCGGTCAGCTTCAGCCCCTCTTTCGCCATCCGATCCATATGCGGGGTCTCAAAACCCTCCGCGCCATAACAGCCGACATCGGCATAACCCATGTCGTCCATGAATATAATCACCACGTTCGGCCTGTCCTGCCTGCCCACCGTTGTCGAAATAGTTTCTCCACAGCCGCTCAGCATAACGCCGGCGACGACAAGGGCGACGACACCCAAACAGACCGCCTTCAAAAAGCACCTTCTGTTCATAATATTCTCGAAGTACGTTTTGTTCTCTATTGTTCCTTCTTACGATTTTTTCTGTTCTTTTTGCGCTGCTCTCTGGCTTTCGCTTTCCGAGCTTTATTTCCGCCCCCTGTTTCCGTCGTGGAAAGATGCGGCGGAACGATTATTTTCTTTCCCTTGATCTTTATCTGCTTAACCATTTTTATTTGTTTATCGATCGAGCCGCCTGCTACAGCATTGCCCCCCGTAACGAATTCTCCGAAAGGCCTGTCGAAGGACTGCTGGTATTTGGTTAGCAGGTTTTTCATTTCTAATAGTTTTTGCCGGTGGTCA
>CBDUSK010000080.1:0-6772 GCA_965369915.1 uncultured Phycisphaerae bacterium | reverse complement strand
CCCCGACTCGGGCATGAGTTGTGAAATCGCTATGCAGTACACCGACAGTTACGCCGAAAACGTGCTGGCATTTGCGAACAACATCAAAAATATCGACGGAGGGACGCACCTGTCGGGCTTCAGGACCGCCCTGACAAGGACAATGAACGCTTACGCCAGAAACGCGAAGATGCTTAAGAGTAAAACCGCTACAACCGGAGAGGACCTAAGAGAAGGACTCACCGCCGTTATCTCCGTAAAAGTAAGCGAGCCCCACTTCGAGGCACAGACCAAAGTGAGGCTGTCAAATCCGGAAGTGGGAAGCTTCGTCGAGATGATGCTTAACGAGCAGCTTGGCATCTACCTCGAGGAAAACCCCGCCGCCGCAAAAAAAATTCTCAACAAAGCCATCCAGGCCGCCGCCGCACGTGAAGCCGCCAGAAAGGCTCGCGAACTGACCAGGCGTAAAGGCGCCCTGAGCGGGGCGAATCTGCCCGGAAAACTCTGGGACTGCTCGAACAAAGACGCGGGGTCCACCGAGATATTTATCGTCGAGGGCGACTCGGCCGGGGGCTCGGCAAAAGGCGGCAGGGACAGGAATATCCAGGCCATACTACCCCTGAAGGGAAAGATCCTTAACGTGGAAAAGGCCCGCCTCGAAAAAATGCTCGGACACGAAGAGATCCGCACCATTATAAGTGCGCTCGGAACCGGCATCGGCGCCGACGAGTTCAACATCGAAAAATGCAGGTACGGAAAGATCATCCTGATGACCGATGCGGACGTCGACGGCGCTCATATAAGGACACTCCTTTTGACGTTTTTCTTCAGACAGATGCCGGACCTGTTCGAGCGGGAGATGGTTTATATAGCCCAGCCGCCCCTGTATGAAATAAAGACAAAAGGAAAGAAAAAAAGCGAGTATGTCGTCAGCGAAACCCAGATGCGGCTCCGCATGGAAACGCGGGGGCTCGAAGGAGCCAAACTGGTTGTGCGCAATGAAGCCGCCGACCCCGTTGAAATATCCGGCGACAGGCTGAGAAAACTCGTCAAGCTCCTTAACGATGCCGACCGGGTCAAAGATGTTCTGGAAAGAAGGGGTATTGTTTTCAGGACGTTCCTGGAAAATTATTACAACGGCCGGTCTCTGCCGAGCTTTCATGTGCGGATCGAAGGCCAAAGCCAGTTCTACTACGATAAAGCTGAATTTGAAAAACGACAGGCCCAGCTCGAAGACGAACTTAACTCCGAACAAACTCGGCGCAACGGGCAAAGAAAGGCCCTGGCCGAAGAACTTCATGAAGTCGTAAGGCTCAATGAGATCGATCTACGCCTCAAGGAAAAATACGACCTGGGACTCAGCGACTTTTTGATCAAACCTGCCAAGGCGGTTTCGGGAGAGCCGCTGCCTACGAAGTTCGAGATAATTTGTGCAGGCGAGACCCACAAGATCGCCTCGCTCGGCGGGATATGCCAGGCCGTAAGACAGATCGGAGGAAAGGGCATCGAAATAAAAAGGTTTAAAGGACTCGGCGAAATGAACTCCGACCAACTCTGGGAAACAACCATGAACCCGAAAACAAGGACCCTGCTGCAGGTAAAGGTCGAAGACGCCGGCGAAGCCGACAGGCTTTTCAGTATCCTTATGGGCGAAGATGTCGAAAAAAGAAGAAATTTCATCCGGGCCCACGCCCTCGAAGTGCAGAACCTGGACATCTAAACCGTTCATGATTTATATTTTTTACTTGAAAAAGTCTGGATGAACGGTAAGAATGCTTTCAATGGCTTGTGCTAACCTGAACAGGCCGTATAATAGTCTTAGTTATCGACAAAGGATTGCGATGATGTTTTTCCGGGCCCTTACAAGGGAGGCGAAAATGGCGAACATATCAAAAATAATGATTGTATTATTGGCCCTGACTTTTTTGCCGGCGGGCTGTCAGCAGCAAAGCAAAAAAAAGATCAGTAAAATTCCGCCGACAAAAACTGACAAGCTCAAACAAAGCCTGCTTAACAAAGTCGAAAGAAAATACGGCGATTCCGAGAGCCATTACAAACTGGGCAAACTTTACTACGACGATGGCTTGTGGAACAAATCTGAGTGGGAGTTCAATGTGGCCATAGGCTACAATCCTGTACACAGACGGGCCCAGGCCGCCATGATAAAAACACTTTTAGCCGCGGGCAACGACCAGAAAGCAAAACTCTCGGCCGAGATCTACATGAACCAGGCCGGAACTTCCGCAGAGGCCTCCCTGCTTCTCGGGCGGGCGTTCCAGAAAGAACTTCTCGACGAATATGCCCTGGACTGTTATCAGCAGGCACTCGCGCTGGCCCCGAACTCCGCCGTACTCCACAGACAGGTCGGTTATTATTACCTCAGCAAAGGCGACAAAGTCCGCGCCGAGGAAAACCTGAAACGAAGTTTTCAGATCGACCCGTACCAGGCCGAAGTCGCAGGTGAGCTCGGCAGGATGGGAATTGTTGTACGGATCCCGCGCAAGATCGAGAAAAATACAAAAAAACTCAAAAAACTTCTCGATGCCCCCCAAAAATAATTTGTAAGAACAAGGCCGATATTACCGGACCTTGCGGCCCCGTGGCGCGGAGCATTTCTATTTCTTCAGAAAAATTTGACCACATGCCGATAAATTATCCGGTGCAGGTGCGTTAATTCCGCAAGAACAGCGACGAAAGGTTGGTTTGCGACTATCGATTTGCTGCGTTCGCTCGCGCCCTGCAGAAACATTATTGACCGAAAACTTGACTTAATGAAAACACAAAGCAGAAATCTGTATAAGATAGCCGTCGAGGGATTCGTCCTTGCCGGATGCGTACTGCTGTTTTGCAGTTGCCTGAGTTTCGATATATCCGATGCCCCGAGCCAATACGCCTGGCCGCATAACAGCCCAGCCGCCAACTGGTGCGGCGCATGGGGAGCATACCCAGCCTATTACCTGCAGTACTATATCGGCCCCGGCGCCTTTATATTACTCGCTTCCGCTGCATGCTGGCTTGTCGCTTGTCTCCTCGGTGCAAAGATAACCCAGCCGATCCTGCGGGCCGTCGGGCTTGGACTGTTGACTATCGCCCTTTCTGCCACGATATTCCTGCTCTGGCCCTACAGCGACAAGGGCTTTCCAATGGGCACAGGCGGAATACTCGGTATCGCCGTGGGAAATTTTCTCAAAACCCGCATCGCCGTGCTGGGAACTTTTATCGTCATAGCATCGGCCTGGATCGTAGGAGCCGTCCTGCTTGCCGACATCGTGGTCCTTGCTCTTGTCCGATGGTTTGGAGCCGGCCTGCTTAGAGTGTTCGGGCTCGTCGTCCCCGCCTGGTCAGCCGCGAAACGGCATTCGCAGGAGATGTCGAAGATCTGGCAAAAACTAAGCGATGCTCAGAAACAAAGAAAACACTTAAAAACGGTCGCTCGCGCTGAAGTCGAACTCGAACAGGACTACGAAGAACAATACGCCGGCGAACAAGAATACGAAGAATACGAAACCGTCGAACCTCGAACAACACAAAAACCAAAACCCTTAAATATAACCATGCCCCGCGCCGAAGAGCCTGGGCCCTATACTCCCGGGACCTATGACGACTACGAACTTCCCTCGCTGGATCTGTTGAAAGAGCCCGAGTACACTTTCGCGGCGATCCAGGAAAAGATGGTCGAGCGAAAGGCCCGCGCCCTCGAAAGCCTGCTGGCTGAGTTCGGTATCAATGCCGACGTCGTCAACGCCGAGCCCGGCCCTGCTATTACGATGTACGAGCTTGAGCTTGCGCCCGGCGTTAAGGTCAGCCAGATATCGAATCTTGCCAACGACATGGCCCGTGCACTCGGCGCAGGCTCCGTCCGCGTCGTTGCTCCGCTTGCCGGCAAACATACTATCGGCATCGAAGTGCCGAACAACCAGCGAGAGATCGTCCGCATAAAGGACCTTATAAAACGCGCAGGCCAGAAACCACAGCGCATGCAGATACCTCTCTTTCTCGGCAAAAGCTCCGCCGGAGAGGTCATTATCCCCGACCTGGCCGTTATGCCGCATCTGCTTATCGCAGGTACCACCGGCTCCGGAAAAAGCGTCTGCATAAACAGCATCATCACCAGCATACTTCTTACAAAACGCCCCGACGAGGTAAAGCTGATACTCATCGATCCGAAGATGGTCGAGATGGCGATCTTCGAGACGATCCCGCATCTTATGTGCCCCACCATCACCGATACCAGACGCGCAGAACAGATACTTTCCTGGGCCACCACGAAGATGGACGAACGCTACGAACTGCTCGCAGAAGCTCGCGTAAGAAATATCGACTCCTATAACAAACTCGGCCCCGAGGCGATCATCGAAAGGTTCCAGCCGTCCACGCCCGAAGAAGAAGCGAAGATCCCAAAGAAAATGCCGCACATCGTCATTATTATAGACGAGCTTGCCGACCTGATGATGACCGCTGCCAAAGAGATCGAAGCCTACATCGTCCGCCTTGCCCAGAAAAGCCGGGCCGTCGGCATCCACCTTATAGTCGCCACCCAGAGACCGCAGGCCACCGTCGTTACAGGCCTGATAAAATCGAACATGCCCGCACGCATCAGCTTCCGGGTCGCTTCGAAAATGGACAGCCGGATCATACTCGACCAGAACGGCGGAGAAACACTCCTCGGACAGGGGGATATGCTTTTCTTAAGACCCGGAACCAGCGACCTTGTCCGGGCACAGGGAGCGTTCGCCGAAGACGCCGAGGTCAAAAGAGTCGTTAAACACTTAAAAGAAATTGCCGCACCACAGTTCCATCCCGAACTAATGCAGCTTAACCGCATCGATATCGGCGAGATGGAAGCCGACGAACTCTACGACGATGCCGTGCGATGCATCCTCGAAAGCAAAAGAGGAAGCGTCTCGCTGCTGCAGCGAAGACTCAGCGTCGGCTACGCAAGGGCCTCGAGAATGATCGAAATGATGGCCGTGTCCGGACTGCTCGGCGAATACAGGGGCAGCCAGGCACGCGAAGTTACCATGACACTCGACGAATATGAGCGAGCCAAAAAACTGATGGCCGCCGATGCCGCCGCGGGATACGCCGACCTCACAGAACCGCAGGACATAGAAGAAGAATACGAAGAGGACGAATACGAAGATGAAGATGACGAGTACGAAGAAGAGGAAGAATAAACTTTCCCCAACTCTGACTGACCAGCGATCCAATGGTCTGTTCGGGGACTTTTCCTGGATTTAAATAATGATAATTAACTGCGGCAAGAGGAGTTTTCGCTGCAGTCACATGCCGGCTCGGTCCCACGAAACGCTCCGATTATTATCCCGGCGGCACAGCCGACACCTGATTCTACCGAGATCGCTTCAGCAGGACAGTTCATTGCACACGCCCCGCATTCCATACAGGCATCACGGTCGTCGATCTGAGCTTTGCCGTTATCGATAACAAAAACTCCATGCGGACAAACTTCGGTACATCTTCCGCAGCCGGTACACTTTTCAGTGTTAAGCTGCAATGTTGTCACGTTTTTCAAATATCGCATCTTCGCCATTACATAACCCTTTTTGTTATATGAATCGTCCCGCAAGCCATAATCCTGCCCCGGCTAAAGCACAGAGCAGTTGCAAAGGGACGGCTATTCGCATTTCCCGCCTGACACCTGATAGTGAGGTATACGTCGAGGCGCCGGTGAAGTTCATCACCATAAAGCTGGTTACTGCAGGTATAATAAGCAGCCAGGCAATGGTGTCCAAACGTTCAAAATTATAGAACCCTGCCCCCAATATCGCCGCCAGCCCGATCCATACCCCTTTCACTGAAAAGGCCCTTCCCGGAAGCCACGGCAGCAGTATTGGTCCGCCGATAGCGGCTGCCAGGAAACTTAGCAGCAATAATATCACACTTGACAACCCGTCACTGACAACAAGCCGGGTTGAATAGCCTTCGCGATTCAATCCAGCCAGCAGCAGGAAACATATCGCCGTTAATATCGCGTATTTGGCCCCCATCATTATTTCCACCGGCACAAGTGCCGTACGGTCCCGCAGAGTAAATTGCACCCGCCGCATCTGCTCGGTTGTTTTCTTACCCGCATCAAGAAACCCCGGCAGATCTTTCGCCCGTACAGGACCGTATATTACACGAAAACCGCTTTGTTGTTTAACTTCGTGGGCACTGACGCCGGTTGCTCCTAACTGAGGCACTATCAGTGTTTGATGATTAACAATTTCATTGAGTTTTACAGCCTCAATACGATTTACCAACTCTTCAGTTCCGAATGTTCCTTTGCCGGCGGCACACCAAACGTTGATACCTTTTGTATCGAGCACCAGTATCCATCCGTTTATACCGTCTAACTGACTTCGAAGGCAGTCGAAACTCATCTTATAATTGGCAGAGACAAAAACTTCCGAATCGCCGTCAGGATTGCCGACAGCATATAGCCCCGCCTCGACCACATATTTCATTCGCCCAATACCCCAGCGGGCTTTCCAGCGCCCCAAATGATCGGACCTGCATAATGCTGTTGATACTTGCCGGATTTTACGCCCGTTTTGGGTTATAAACGAATTGTACATTTTTACGGCCATTACCCCGAACTATTGTAAAAAAACGGCAACCTACTATTATACCATGAATACGACAGAGAAAATGCGTTTTTTACATGCGCTTTGGTAAAAAAATACCAATAAAGTGCGGGTTTTGTCCCCAAAACCCCCCTTTTTTCAATTCTGCACACTTCTCTTCTTTTATTTCCTCTGCCGCCGCGGCCAATTTTATTTTTGAAAATTTT
>CBDUSK010000079.1:0-6819 GCA_965369915.1 uncultured Phycisphaerae bacterium | reverse complement strand
TTCCGCTACAATAATCAATCATCAATACCTGTCGCGTCGAAACTATAAGTGAAGACGGAATCGATAATCAATTTATAAGCCTCCAGCGAATAAATGCATCCTGAGATTTTTTTCCCAACTGAACCTCAATTACCCCCGGCCAAACCCCATCTGTCATTTTTATAGTGAAAATTAATATTAATCCCGTTTTGGTAGTTTTGGCGCGGACTTTTGGCTCAAATGCAAGGCTTTTGTCTTTCCCTACACCGGAGTCGTACAGTTGTACTTCGAGGATTAGGGAAAGGCAAGTAACGAAGCAATTGACCAAAATAACCGCTAAAGGCTATTGATCAAGAGAATCATCATTAAAAACGTTCTGGACCGCTTCTGATGACATGATCTTATCAACAAGTTTACTGTACTTGCGTATGGTTTTTTTTCGCAGGCCGAATTCCTCCCGGTTGATCACCTGGGTGGCATGGGCAAGATGTATGACATATTGGCCCATTACCGAATCTGGAAGTTCTACGGTTTTGTAACCCCTGTCGACTAGTTCGAAATATAACTTTTTGCCGCTTGTCAGGCCCTTGTCTCTGTCCATAAGAAAAGAGAGTTTCTCGCGCTTTAGTATGTCAGTTCGGTACAGGCCGCATATGGTACGATTATAATAGCGATGTTTCCCAGCCGGGTCCGCCTCGCCCAGCAGTTTGCGCTTGAAGGTTCGAATATCCGTTGCTTTTTTCAGCAGAGTTCGCCATCTCGGTGCTAATTCGATCTTGCCGGAACCAACACAGCTTATATTTTTATCATTGTCAAAGTAGCCGATCAGATCGCCCAGCCAGTTTGCCTTTTGAATGAATGTATCCGAGTGCATCGAGATAAAAAACTCGGTATTGCAGCTGCCCAGCCCAAGATCAAGGCCGGCAGCATGTGAATAACCGCCTTTAATGTCGTCCCTGGTGTCTCGTTCAATTAATCGGATCCAGCCAAGGGATTTGAGATAATCCAGAGATTTGTCGTTTGAATCATTATCGACAACAATAACCTCATAAGGATATCTCGTAAATTTACGGATGCTCCGCAAACAATACCGGACCAGGTCCAATGTTTTATAGTGGACTATACATATTGTTGCTTTGCCTGTTATTAATCCCGACATCAAAAAGACTTCCTTCTGTCAATAACGCTTTGGTTTTCGTCGTTTTGCAATAACGGCCGCACGTTTCCGAACCTTTTTTGCAAAATCAGCTTTGCTTCCCCGCCAATTATCGCTCATATACGCATCGAGAAACAAGTTTTTAAGCTCATTATCAAAATATTTTTCTGACATGCTCCAAAAGAACTTGCCCAGATCTTTTATCTTTTTGGTTTGGCTTCGTACATTTTGGGTCATCCGGTGCAGATCAATGACGCTTAATTGACATTGACCGTTCAGATAATCTTCAGAAATAAAAATGTGCCACACAGCCAGGTCCGGCAAAACGATATTCAGATTATGGATCCGGCGAATCAGTTTTGCGATAGCAATTATGATTTTTTCCCGTTGAATTTGTCCGAGTTCTCGCCATCTTCGCAAGATAAACTCCACGAATTCTGTTGAGTTCAGTTTCTCCGTAACAAAAAAAGATTTTTTTTCCAGGCACCCTCTTTTTTGCTCCCCAAAGCATACCGGCTGATACGTGTCAATGCCATGGCTCAAAAGCAAGTGTGCATTGTTCCATTCTACTGCTGCCTGTGATGTGGGCTGACCAAATTTATACCAGGCACTTAACATATCCTTATAATGCGGATTGTGAAAACGTTACATAAAAAATGATTTTAAATCGGGACTATCACCAAGAGTCAATACACTAACAGTCCTTTTGTTGTTCTTGTTTATTATTTTCCCGCCGGAATAATCAAAAAAATCGTCAAATGACTTGAAGTCGAATTTGTCAAAAAAACCATCCCATGAATCTGCAAAGACAACCTTGCCGGCTGTCCTTTCCCCTGCTGCTAAATGATCGCTGCCTGCCAATTTGTACTCCTCGTTATTATCTATGTGGAAAAATTCCATGATACCGAACTGAATCATAGTGTGCAATAAATCTTTCTGTTTTTTTACCAGGGTTTGATCCCGAATAAATTGTCGAAGGGCACTGTTGCTATTTTTCCACAGCAATTGCACCGGAGTCTATATCTCCCTAAAGGCTTTCTGGTGACTATAAGATAGAATTGGACATGCTCAACAGATGCTGTTACAATAATGCCCTGTAGCAGTATTGAAACGGCAGTATAGAAACATTAAATTGTGGCGGTCTGATCTTAAACTTAAAATAAAGTTACGATGTATGGCAGAATTCCCGTTTCAACTTTTAATTAAAGATACTTCTTTAAACAATAAAGAAGAATCTTTGACATGCCTGGCCCTTTTGCGAGTTATTCCAGGCAGGCGTCAGGTTTATGATGCCTTGTGGGATGACCAGGAGGTGATCGTAAAGGTGTTCTTAGATAAAATCAGCGCAAGGCGTCATCTCAAAAGAGAATGGCGAGGGCTGAGCTTGCTCCAGAAGCGAGGTTTGAGTGCGCCTAGGCCTTTATTTTTTGGACAAACAGCCAATGGCGGCCTGGCAATGGTGATAGAAAAAATAGTTGATTCGTCGATTGTCCTGGATGTTTTTAACGAAGCAACAAACTTGCCGGCTAAACTTAATTTACTGGGGCTGGTTTGCAAAGAATTGGCGAATCAACACAGCAAAGGTGTTTTGCAAAAAGATCTGCAACTGGGCAATTTTTTACTGCAAAAAGAAAAATTATTTGCCATTGATACGGCACAAATGTGTTTTCTTTCACGTAAGGTCAGCAAGAGACAGGTGATTTGGCAGTTAGTTTTGTTAGCATCGATCATCTCTGAGGAAAACGTCGAAGGAATTGCAAGTCTTTGCGAACAATATGCTGCCGCACGCTCGTGGAGATTCACACTTGCAGAATGGGAAGTGTTTTGGAAAAAGCTAGCGGTGCACAGAAAACATAGTATTAAAAAAAGTCTTAAAAAATGCTTACGCACCAATAAAAGACATATGCAAACCGTAAAGTACGATCACCACACCGTAGCCAGAAGAGATTTCTTTGAAAAAGTGGATTTCACCGGGTTTTTGCAAAATATTGATGAATTAATGCAGGATGGGCAAATATTAAAAGACGGCAATACGTGTTTTGTGTCCCGTATTAGTTTGGCTGGCCGAGACGTAGTTGTAAAAAGGTATAACTGCAAGGGAGTCATTCACTCAGTTCGCCATACGCTTAAAAGGTCGCGTGCCAGGCGAAACTGGCTGCATGCACATCGCCTCAGGATGCTGAATATACCGACCGCTAAACCTTTGGCTTTTATCGAGAAACGCCGGCTGCTAATAATATACAAATCTTATTTTGTCACCGAATACATCGATGGTCAAAAACTCTCTGATTTCCTGCAGGACAATAGCTTACTGGAAAAACAACGGTTGAGTATGGTTAAAAAAGTTACAGAATTGCTGAATAAACTAAGCAAACATCGCATCACTCACGGAGATTTAAAACATTCAAATATCTTGATCGTAGATAATAAGCCGATGCTGATAGACCTTGACTCGATGACTATGCACCATTCTGATTGGATATTCAATATCAAAAGAAACAAAGACTTGATTTGTTTCGAGAGTAAGATCAGCAGGAATGTTCATGACAGCAACACTTAGTATCCAACTATCGCGATACCTAATCGGTCTGCTAATCTGATCGTTTCCGGTTTATCGATAATAATAGTCTTGTCTTTTTGGAGGACGAGACATTTTCCGCCGTTATCGGCTAAACTTTTGATCGTATCAGGTCCAACGCAGGGGACGTCAAATCTCATATCCTGATCAGGCTTTGCGGTCTTGATCAGTGTCCAGTCGCCTTTTTTGCAGAACTTCCCTGCCCGGGCTATCATTTTGGCGGTTCCCTCGATCGCTTCGACCGCGATAATCTCTTTTTCTTTAACCGCTATGGCCTGGCCTATATCAAGTTCGCCAAGTTTTTTGACTATCTCCCATCCGAATTCGATATCACCCTGAACCGAAGGGCCAGGCTGACATTTTGTCATAACACCTTCCGTGGCGATGTGTTCTTTGCAATACATCGTCGAGTCCTCCAGATAAATCTTTCCACTTGCCAACTCATCGGCAATTGCACACAAAACCGTATCGTTACGTTTATCTTTTCCTCTTAAACGCCAATACCAGATCCTAAGTCCCCGCCAGTCAGGCAAATATCTTAAAATTCGCATGGGGGTATAAATCCGTTTTTTTGCGACCCGGCCAACCATGATCGTTTTTGTTACGCCTTGCGACTTCAATTTTCGTATCCACGCGCCCGGACGGGCTATCGGGCCGCTGAAAAAAACATCTACATGGTCAGCTAAAGCAGGCTCGGCATTTTCAGCCAGACCCAGGCAGATAACTTTAAAACCGGCTCGTTTTGCGCCGTCTGCGACCAGAAACGGGAGCCGACCCTGTCCGGCGATCAATCCGATTATATTTTCGTTATCCATAAGTTTTCACCTGGATACGACAGTTCTATTTTGATTTTTGCGTTTTTTTCAGTTCATCAAGCTGTTTTTCGAGGGCCTGGATCTTTTTTCGCATTTCCGGTAAATGCGGCATTGTCACATATATACGTCTTGTCTGGCCTGCATCGATAGCCGGGCTGCCAAGTACAATTTTACCGTCAGGGATATTATTGGTAATGCCGGATTGTGCACCGATCTGGACCATATCGCCGATTTTTAAATGACCCGCTACGCCGACCTGACCGCCAAGAACACAGTGGTGCCCTAAGGTTACCGAACCTGCAATACCAACCTGTGGAACAAGCAGGCAATGGGGACCAACTACCGTACCGTGACCGATCGTGACATTATCACCGATCTTGGCTCCCTGTTTTATGATGGTCTCTCCAAGGGCCGCGCGCTCGATCGCACTGCCGGCTCCTATCTCAACATCGTCTTCAAGAATAACTATTCCGATCTGCGGTATCTTATGATGAATGCCCTCGTGTGTGGCAAATCCGTAGCCGTCTTCTCCGATAGTAGCATTAGGTTGAACGATGACGCGGTTGCCGATCTGACAACCGTTGTATATAACAGCATTCGGATAGAATATACAATCATCCCCAATAGTTACGTCCGACCCGATGAAGACGCCGGGATAGGCAACACAGTTCTTCCCCATTATGACATTATCACCGATCGTAGCGAAATCATAAATATTACAATTTTTGCCGATCGTAGCGGTCCCTGAGATAGAGGCCTGCTTGCTTATACCTGTATCTTTGTGTTTTCGATGACCGTATATCAATACCACGATCTGCATAAAGGCATAATAGGGGTCCTCGGTGATCAACATCGCAGCGTCAGTTTCGACTTCTTTAGCGACGATGACAGCGCTTGCCCGGGTGGTTTTTAATTGCGGCTCGTATTTTTTGTTTGCAAGAAAAGTGATTTCCCCCGTTCCTGCCTTGTCGATAGTTGAGACAGCTTCGATCACTGTCCCGGCATCTCCCTTGACCCTGCCGCCGACATGTTTTGCTAATTCTTCTAAGGTCCTGCCTGCCATTGATATACCCTTAAACAGATAATTATTGCTGTCCTGAGATTATAGCGACAGGAACGGATTCGTCAATCGTTTAACATACTGGAAACTATTTCAGCGGCCTGGCTGACGGCAGGGGCAGATGGCGAGGTAAAACCGGCGATATCAGCATTAAAAACCCTTACGCACGGTCCGATCGGCTTATACAGAGCAGGATCCGTCGGGCCAAAGACTGCCAACGTTCTCGTTCCGGTAGCTGCGGCCAAATGAGTAACTCCGCTGTCATTGCCTATATACATATCTGCACAAGAGATAATCTGCATTATCGTTGTAAGATCAAGTCCGGATATGTACTTTGCAACGGTATTTATTTTTTCAGCGGCTTTCTGATCGAATCGCTCCTTTTCTGCCGGTCCGAGAAGAAATACGACCTGCAGATCTTTTTCGCTCAGTATCTCGGCAAGAAGGCAGAAATTTTCCAGGTGCCAGCACTTGTCCCGGCTGCCGCTTCCGGGATGAATTATGACGATCCTGCTGTTAGTATCTATTCGGTCGGCCAGCAGTAATTCATTACCCGATAGAATATCAGCATAAGTCGGTTTTATCAGAATATCACTGTTGTCAAAATCATACGGCTTGTCAATATGAAGATTGTTTTCAATGAATTTGCGGATATAGAATTCGCTGATATGCCCTGAGAAATCAGATCCGGGATTAACCGGCAGCATGGTGATCTCCGAGGACCTGATGCAATTGACCGCAAAGATCAGGTTGCTCTCGAAGTCACTGTTTTTCTCACCGAGGAAACTTATGATCCATTCATATCGGGAAAATGTATGGATTAAGGCATCGCTATCTTCGACAATAAAATCATCCGGTTTAGTGAATAATCGGTGAAAGTCGACCGAATCAATAGAACGAATACCGTCGACAACAGTTCTGCCGGGATAAAATTCTATGTAGTCGGTATGCCCAATAAAATCTATTCCGCCGAGTTGAAGGATTTGTTTCATGAACTTCGCGAGCGGAAGCATCAATAAACAGTCACCCATCGCTCCGGGACTGATTATAACTCCCGTTCGTGAATCGCGGCAGGCTTTTTCCTCCGCGCCTTTAACCAGTTCGATAATGTCTTTTTCCATGTTGCAGCGATTAGAAAGGTGCTATTTTTTGAAAAGCTCTTTCAATGCTTCTCCTACACCTTCTCCTATATCTTTACCGCCTTCGATGATGTCCTTACCGATATCTTTGC
>CBDUSK010000078.1:0-6842 GCA_965369915.1 uncultured Phycisphaerae bacterium | reverse complement strand
CGTACGGCGTTGTTTTGCTGGCTTATGGCGAGGCGTAACAACGGCAGGATGATACTTCGTATCGAGGACACGGAC
This sequence comes from uncultured Phycisphaerae bacterium, assembly GCA_965369915.1. Classification (GTDB taxonomy): domain Bacteria; phylum Planctomycetota; class Phycisphaerae; order Sedimentisphaerales; family Anaerohalosphaeraceae; genus CBDUSK01. The sequence continues at coordinate 6,767 of CBDUSK010000078.1, read as the reverse complement.
CAGAAACGGAACACGCCGGCGGCAACACAGCAGGTGATAGACGACCTTCGCTGGCTTGGTATCGACTGGGACGAAGGACCTGAGGTGGGCGGCCCAAACGGTCCTTATCTTCAGAGCGAGAGGCTTGAAATTTACCAGGGGCATCTCGACAAACTGCTGAGATCGGGCAGTGCGTATTATTGCTTCGATACTTCCGAGGAGCTTAAGGCCAACCGCGGGAAGGCGGAGAAGGAAAAAAGTTCCTATGTTTATCGGGCGCCCGCGAACCTGCCGGATGCAAAGGACGTTGAAAAAGCCCGGGCACAGGGCAGGCCCGTGACGGTGCGTTTTGCGGTGCCGCAGGAAAAGCCGATCGTTATCAATGACCTGGTACGGGGGGAAGTTACATTCGATCCCGCTGAGATAAGTGATTTTATTATTCAAAAGAGCGATGGGTTTCCGACGTACCATTTTGCCTGTGTGGTCGATGACGAGCTGATGGAAGTAACGCATGTTATCCGCGGGCAGGAGCATTTGATGAATACTCCGGGTCATCAGGCACTGCAGGAGGCGCTTGGATTTCGCAGGCCGGAATACGCCCACATGTCGGTTACTATAAGTGAGACGGGCGGGAAGCTCTCAAAGCGCGAACGTCCGAAAGTACTTAAGAAATTTATTAACTCTGCCGACGAGATCGACCTCAAAGAACTTTCAGGAATCGGCAACATAAGCGTTGATGAGATGAATAATTTTCTAAATGGCAAGACCTCGCCGGACATGGCGGCGATCGATGCGATGGCGGAGTATCTCGGCGTTGGTCTGCCGGAGATCAATGTGGTCGATTTTTCCAGGAGCGGTTATCTGCCCGAGGCGATGGTTAATTTTCTTGCTTTGTTGGGCTGGAACCCCGGCGGCGAGCGTGAGATCATCTCTGTCGATGAACTTATAAAGTGTTTTGATATTAAACGTCTTGCGAAAAGCAACAGCCTTTTCGACCGCAAAAAACTGCTTGCGTTCAACACGGAGCATATCAGGATGGTGAGCACGGAGAAACTTCTTGGGTACTTTAAGAGTTACCTTGAGGTGAACGGATCGGCTATGGCCGGGGCGGATGACGCGATGCTCGAGAAGATATTAAAAGCTAACAAGGGAGCAAGGACGCTTGAGGACATCGAGACTAAAACGAGGTTCGTTTTTATCGGCAATGGCCAGGTCAAATATGATGAAAAGGCGGTTAAAAAAGTCTTGCTCAAGCATGACGGTTTGGCTATTCTTAAAACCGTCGGGGAGAGATTAAGATCCCTGGAAGAAATAACGTCGGAAACAGTTGAAAAAGTCCTTCGTGACCTCGCCGAGGAAAAACAGGTTGGTCTCGGCAAAGTCGCTCAGCCGTTGCGGGTTGCGATCTGCGGGACGACAATAAGTCCGCCGATATTTGATTCGGTCGATCTGCTTGGGATCGAAAACACCCTTGCGCGGATAGAAATAACGTTAGAAAAATTCAGGGCAGATAAAAAATCATTGGAGGACGAATAATGTCGCTGCTTGTTACGGGATCGATCGGAATTGATACGGTCAAGACGCCGTTCGGATCCAGTGAAAACTGCATAGGAGGCTCTGCTGTATATTTCAGCATGGCTGCGAGTTTTTTTAGTCCGGTGCGTTTTCTTGGAGTTGTCGGTGAGGACTGCCCCTTCGACCTTTCTGAGGTATTTAAGGACAGAGAAGTCGATCTTGAAGGCCTCGAGGTTCGTAAGGGCAGTAAGACGTTTCGCTGGGGCGGTTCATACGAAGGAGAGATGAACGAGGCCACGACCGACAGTGTGGATATTAATGTGCTTGCAGAAGAGCCGCCGACGGTCCCGAAATCATATCAAGACAGCGAATTCATTTTTCTGGCAAATACGGCTCCTTCGCTGCAAATACAACTGCTTGATCAGATAACGAGTTCGGCATTTGTGGCGGCCGATACTATGAACCACTGGATCGTAACCGCAGTCGATGATCTCAAAGAGCTTCTGGACCGGATAGATATGCTGGTTCTGAACGAAGGTGAAGCCAGGCTGCTTACGGGTCAGCGTAATCTTATAACCGCCGCCAAGGACATACTTGAGATGGGTCCGGAAGTCGTGATCATCAAAAAGGGCGAATACGGTTCGATGATGTGCGATACTAACGGGGACTGTTTTATTCTTCCCGGTTTTCCGACCGCGGTCGTGATCGACCCCACCGGTGCGGGCGATTCCTTTGCGGGAGGGATGATGGGGCACCTTTCTCAGGCGAAGAAAGTGGATGTCATCTCGCTGAGGAATGCGATGGTCTGCGGTACGGTGACGGCATCATTTACGATAGGTGATTTTTCCATTCACGGCATAAAAGCTATCAGCAAGGCGGATATTGACGAGAGAATCGATACTTTGCGGAAAGTAACTCAATTTTAATAAACCGGAACTGTGCCGGAAATTCGGCACGGTCGTATCAGGAAAGAGACAAAAACACAACTAAACGAATGCGATGTTTTATTGCCATAGATATTGATAAAAGACTTAGAAAACAGATCACCCATTTACAGCGGGAATTGAGTGCCAAAGCCGGGCCGATAAAGAGCGGCGTTAAGTGGGTGGATCCTGCGCTTATTCATCTGACGTTAAAGTTTCTCGGCGAGGTCAGGGACCGTCAAATCAACCAGGTTTGCGGTATCGTCGGGGAACTGGCCGCAAATCATGAAAGTTTCAGTCTAAATATACGAAAGCTCGGGGCGTTCGGTTCAGTTGCGAGGGTGCTCTGGGTCGGAACCGATGAGAACGAAGCGTTATCGGCATTACAAAAGGACCTTGCAGAGCGTCTCTGTGTGGTGGGTTTTGCGGGTGATAAGAAGCAATTTTCCGGCCATCTTACGCTGTGCAGGATAAAGAATTCCAGTGCCGGCAGGACGCTTGGAAAGCTGATAAAAGATTACGATACCCTCGATCTTGGTGCCCTGGAGGTCAATTCGGTGTGTATTTACAAAAGCGAATTGACAAAGGCGGGTCCTGAGTATACTCTTATAAGCAAAAGTTCACTGCAATAATAACCCCATTTATGGAAGGAATCAGAGGAGCCGACTATGGCCAAAACTAAAAAGACCAGGAATATCTCATCGTCAGCATCAACAACGGTATCTAAATCCGATGCGTTGGACAGGGCTATCGCCCAGATCGAAAAACAATACGGCGCCGGGTCAATCATGAAGATGGACGAGAACAATCTCTCGAAAATCGAAGGTATCAGTACTGGCTCAATCTCTTTGGATATTGCTCTCGGCGGCAGGGGCGTACCCCGGGGAAGGGTCTGTGAGCTTTTCGGTCCGGAGTCGTCGGGCAAGACGACGCTTGCCCTTCATGTTATTGCCGAGGCCCAGAAAACCGGAGGTGTGGCGGCGTTTATCGATGCCGAACATGCCCTGGATACGACCTGGGCCAAGAAATTAGGTGTCGATGTCAACAGTTTACTGGTAAGCCAGCCGGATACGGGCGAGCAGGCGCTGGATATAACCGAGATGCTGATAAAGTCCAATGCCGTTGATATTATCGTGGTGGACTCTGTTGCGGCGTTAGTACCTGCGGCGGAGCTGCAGGCTGAGATGGGAGCGACCCACATCGGGCTTCAGGCCAGACTCATGAGCCAGGCCATGAGAAAACTGACAGGTGTTATCAGTAAGAGCAAGACATGCCTGATATTTGTCAACCAGATCCGCATGAAGATCGGGGTGATGTTCGGCAATCCGGAGACGACGCCCGGGGGAAGGGCGCTGAAATTTTACAGTTCGGTCAGGATCGATCTAAGACGAATATCGACGATCAAGGATTCGGCGGGCATGGCGATAGCGAACCGGGTTCGAGGCCGTGTGGTCAAGAACAAAGTGGCTCCGCCTTTCAAGACGGCAGAATTCGATCTGACGTTTGACAGCGGCATCAGCAGGGAAGGTGACATTATCGACATGGGCATTGAATGCGAAGTGGTGCAAAAAAGCGGCGCGTGGTTTAACTATGGGCAACTGCGTCTTGGTCAGGGCAGGGAAAACGCCAAGCAGTACCTTATCGATAACGCCGATGTCGCTGCTGAGATCGAAAACAAGGTCCTGGTTTCAAAGGGCATTGTAAGCGGGTAACGACAGTTCAAGGATAGAGAAAAGTGCCGACAGCCAAAGATATCAGAAGCTCGTTCATTGATTTTTTCAAAGACCGGGATCATAAGTTCATTCCGAGTTCGCCGGTTGTTCCTGTGGGTGATGAAACACTGCTTTTCACAAATGCGGGGATGAACCAGTTCAAGGACATCTTTCTCGGATTGACAGGTGCCGAATGCACCCGCGCTGCCAATACCCAGAAGTGCATCCGGGTGAGCGGAAAACATAATGACCTCGAGGAGGTCGGATTCGACACTTATCATCATACTTTTTTTGAGATGTTAGGCAACTGGTCGTTTGACGATTACTTCAAGGCTGAAACCATTGCCTGGGCGTGGGAGCTATTAACGGGAGTTTACGGCATTGATCAGGATAAGCTGTGGGCGACTGTTTTCGCCGGTGATAAAGAAGAAGGTTCCGAGGCGGATGATGAAGCGGCTAAGCTTTGGGCAAAAGTAACGTCGCTGCCGAAGGACAGGATCCTGCATTTCGGTAAGAAGGACAATTTCTGGGAGATGGGCAATACGGGGCCGTGCGGACCGTGCAGTGAGATCCATATCGACCTTGGTGCTGATATGTGCGATATGAAGAATGTGGCCGGTCATAAGTGCGAGGTCAACGCCGGCTGTGCAAGATTTATCGAGTTGTGGAACCTTGTGTTCATCCAGTTCAACCGCCAGGGGGACGGCAAGTTAGTCAAACTTCCGGCGAAGTATGTGGATACCGGTGCCGGGCTCGAACGGATAACTGCAGTTTTGCAGGGTAAGAAAAGCAACTATGAGACGGACCTGTTTATGCCGCTGATCGATGCTATCTGTGATCTGGCCGGCTGCAGATACACATCCAAACTCGACAGTAAGACCGACAGCGCCGTTCGGGTTATAGCGGACCATATCCGGTCGCTTACTTTTGCTATCACCGACGGTGCCACGCCGTCGAACGAGGGCAGGGGTTATGTAGTCCGCCGGATACTGCGCCGTGCGGCAAGATTCGGCAGGGTGCTCGGGATGCATGAGCCGTTTATATATAAACTCGTCGATGTTCTTTCCGAGACGATGGGGCAGACTTTTCCGGAAGTAAAGGCAAGAGCCGAGCACGTTACCACGGTCATCGAATCTGAAGAGGCAAGTTTCGGCAGGACACTCGACAGGGGGCTGGAGATATTCGCCTCGGCGGCAAAGGCGGCTGAAAAAAGCGACGAAAAAACAATAAATGGCGAAGATGCGTTTAAGCTTTATGACACTTTCGGTTTTCCGCTCGATCTGACGGAGCTTATGGCAAGAGAGAGAGAGCTTAAGGTTGATACGGGTTTGTTCGAAGACCTGATGGAACGACAGCGCCAGCGAGGTCGTGATGCGCAGAAAACTTCTTCTTTTGTTCCGGACCTTGGCGGCGAAACCTTGCCGGCGACCGACGATTCGGCGAAATACCAGACCGACAGTTGTGTAACCAGGGTTATCGGGTGGATGAATTCCGAGGGTTTTAAAAAGCAGGGCAGTTTGACAGAACAGGGCCGGGAGGCAGGTCTTGTCCTCGAATCGAGCTGTTTCTATGCCGAAGCCGGCGGCCAGGTGGGAGACTGCGGTATTATCAAATCAGCGAATGGTCAGTTCGTGGTGGAAGCGACGGAAAAAATTGCAGATTGCATAATCCACAAGGGTACGTTGGCAGCCGGCAGTATTTCCGCAGGCCAGGAGGTAACCGCGGCTGTCGATAAGAACAGGATAGATACGAAGAAGAACCATACCGCGACGCATCTTCTGCAGTGGGCGTTGCAGCAGGTTGTCGGCGACAGCGTAAAGCAGCAGGGCAGCCTGGTCTGTCCGGATTATCTCAGGTTCGATTTTACCTATCCGAAGGCGTTGACCGACGGGGAAATAAAGCTTGTTGAACATAAAGTGCGAGAGAAAATATCTGCCGATGTTCCTGTTACCTGTGCCGTGATGTGTATTGAAGAAGCTAAAAAGCTCGGGGCAATGGCGTTTTTCAGCGAAAAATACGGCAGCGAGGTCCGGGTCGTAGCTGTCGGAGCAGAGGACGATATTCAGTTGAAAGATGCGTTCAGCAGAGAGTTCTGCGGCGGGACCCATGTTGACGGGACCGGTGATATCGGCGGCTTTAAGGTAATAAAGGAAGAAAGTATCTCCGCGGGAGTGCGCAGGATAACGGCGCTTACCGGCGAAGGTCTTATGAATTATCTTGCCGAGCGAAGTGAAGTTATAGACGACCTTTCCGAGATGCTGAAAGTTCCTTCCGAACAGATGGCCGAAAGAGTGCAGAAATTGCTGGACGACAATAAGAAACTTTCCAAGCAGTTAAAGGCCGCGGCAAAAAAGGGCGGTTCCGACGTCATGGCGGAAGCTAAGGAATTGTTTGGCAAGGCAGAAAAGATCGGCAAAGCATCTGTCGTCGTCGGACAGCTAAGTTCGGCGCCCCTGGAACAGGTCCGGGCCGCGATAGACAGTCTGAAGAAAAAAGCAAAGTCAGCGGCTATAGTCTTAGGCGTTGCCGAGGGCGATGACAAGGTAATGCTGCTTGCCGCTGTGACGGACGACCTTATCAAGAAGGGTCTCAAGGCGGGCGATATTGTAAAGGAAATTGCACCTGTAGTCGGCGGCGG
>CBDUSK010000077.1:0-6943 GCA_965369915.1 uncultured Phycisphaerae bacterium | reverse complement strand
AAGGGCAGTCTTTAGTTGAACCTTCATCAGGCAATACCGGTATTGCCCTTGCCGCCCTTGCAAATGCAAAAGGTATCCCAATAGAAATAGTCGTTCCCGAGAGGATACCGGAGGAAAAGAAGATCATATTGAGACTGTTAGGGGTCAAGACCCTATGGGAAGCGGATGATGCATTATGCCCCATGTTCCCGAATGAAGGAGCAAGAGGTTTAGTAAATGCAATGCTAAAAAGCAAGGGCGGAGAAAAATACGTAAACCCGAATCAATATGAAAGCCAATTAAATATTCAGGCCCACTACGAGACGACAGGACCGGAAATCTGGAAGCAGACTGAAGAAAAGATCGACTGTTTTTTTGCCGGCTTCGGGACATGCGGAACTATAACTGGTGTCGGCAGATATCTGAAGGAAAGAAATCCTTCAGTAAAAGTAATAGGTATTGAGCCGTCAACGCCAGAACATAATCTACCCGGCATGAAAAGGATATCGGATCTAAGACAGGACCTCGTACCGAAAATCCTCGATAGATCGGTGATCGATGATATCGTTGCAGTTGATGATGAAGATGCATACCAAACAGGAATAAAACTGGCAAGACAAGAGGGCATTCTTGTAGGACCTACGACAGGAGCAATATTACACGCTGCACTTCAATACGCAAAAAAACATAAGGGATTGGCCGTCGTGATCTCCCCGGACGATGCTTTTAAGTATATCAGTTTCTATGCGCCTTATGTGAAAGATTATGGAAAACCTTAGAACTACAAAGGCTTGACCTTTATGTCCTTATAGTAAACGACACTCTTTGGATCATGTCCCTGTATAGCGAAAGTTCCGCTGGAGAGTTTTCGGCCGGGCCATTTGGCAAAATTTACATCTTCCGGTTCCACGTAATCGACTATGACCTTGCCGTCGATCTTTGTAACAATATGCTTATCTCTGACGATGATCTCCTGCGTATACCACTGGTTGTCATTTGCGTGCTGCTTGAATATATTTTGGGCGTTATAAAGTCCGCCGGATTTCTTCTTATCCGAATGAGTTAAATTGACCTGACATTCATAGCCCTTTTTAGGCCAGCCTGTTTGCTGATATTCCGTATGAAAATAAAGACCCGAGTTACTCCCCGGCGTGGTCTTTACCTTTGCCGAAAAGTGAAAGTTCTTAAAGACCGCGTTTTCCACAGGACCGACATAGAACAGATGACTTCTGCCGTTGTGAACCTTGAGCACACCGCCCTCGACCGTAAAGCAGCCCGGTTTCTCGCTGGCTTTCCAGCCCGCAAGGTCCTTGCCGTTAAACAGCATCTGCCAGCCGGCAGGGTCCTTGCTTATGTTTGGCTGACATCCGCACAAACATGGCAATATTAATATAACCGCGATCGCAAAATTCTTTTTCATTTATTTGTTTACAGTCGTAGGAACGCTTTCTTCGATAGCCGGTTCCGCGAGGGTCTTTTCCACTTCTTTCAATTGGGCTGCTATGGATACACGATCTGGGATCTTTGCTTTAGGAGGCTTGGGGGTTTTTGCTTTCTTGGCTTTCGGGATAACAACCGTCTCAAAGGCGGAACCGATCGCTCGTAACTTTTTATATCGATTCTCAAGGAGGTTATTGATGTTCGTACGTTTGAACGAACGAAGCGTTTTTATAATATACTGCTCTACGTTATATATGGCGTCGTGGATATTGCGATGCGCCCCGCCCAGAGGTTCCGGGATAACATCGTCCACCAGACCGAGCTTTAATAGATCCTTTCCCGTTAGCTTCAGCGCTTCTGCGGCGATATTGGCCTTTGCCCCGTCACGCCAAAGAATGGCGGCACAGCCTTCCGGTGATATCACAGAATAATATGAAAATTCCAGCATGGCCATCCGGTCACCAACACCGATCCCCAGGGCGCCTCCTGAGCCGCCTTCCCCGATGACGATACAGATGATCGGCACTCGAAGACGCGACATCTCCATAAGGTTTACCGCGATTGCCTGGGCCTGGCCCCTTTCTTCGGCGCCTATACCCGGATAGGCACCAGGGGTGTCGATCAATGTAACAACGGGAAGACCGTACTTCTCAGCCAACTTCATCTTCGCAAGGGCCTTTCGATACCCCTCGGGATTGGAGCAGCCGAAATTGCATTCGATCTTATCCTTCGTGTCCCTGCCCTTATGATGACCTATGATCATCACACGTTCTCGCCCGATCTGGCCTAATGCCGTAACCATAGAGCGGTCGTCACCGAAACACCGGTCACCGTGAAGCGGCCGGAGGTCCTTGACCATGATGTTGAAGTAATCAACTAACAAGGGGCGTTCGGGATGACGAGCGACCTGCACCGTCTGCCAGGCGCTGAGTTTTGAATATATTTTCTTCAACTCGGACGTCTGGAGCTTTTGCAGGCTTCGGATCTGCTCCGAATGGTCGGAACCATTTTCCTGAGCACGGAGATCCTCGATATTACGGTCCAGCTCCGCGATCTTGTCCTCGAACGGCAGATACTGGCTGCCGTTATTGTTTGTTTCTATATCAGGCATAGCTGTAAGCTTCTTATATCGTCAAATCTTCAATTAATACAAAAAAAAATTCTGTTCACCGCAACAGAGTCAAAATACCGCATATTTCGCCAATCCAGTGGCCTTGGCATTTTCCTAATTCGGAACATAATAGCAAATTTGTCATATAAATGGAAGAAAAAAATTGACAATTATGCCTGGCTCAGGTAACTTTCAGGTCAACTGATTAGACAGGTAAATTGCTGTAAGGTACCTAAAATGAAGAGTTTACAACAAATTAGCGTGATCGGAATGGGACTTCTCGGGGCCAGTTTTACCCTTACCATAAAACGGTCGTTATCTTCAGTAAAAACGATTGGTTACAGTCATCGCAGCGTTACACGCAGAAAAGCAAGGGATCTTGGCGTCGCAGATAAGGTTGTCGATAATATTTCAGACTGCGTCTCGGGTTCTGACCTGGTTATACTCGCAACCCCCATCTCTGCGTTCGAAGAGATCTTTATAAAGATCAATAAGTCTCTAAAAGACGGTTGTATCGTGACTGATGTTGGCTCGGTGAAGATTCTTCCCCATCGATGGGCCCGCAAGCATCTTTCGGCGAATGTCCGTTATGTTGGCTCGCATCCCATCGCGGGGTCTGAGAAAAGAGGCGTCGAATTCGCCAGGGACGATCTTTTCTCCAGTGCACAGTGCATACTGACAAAAACAAAAAATACCGATGCTTCCGCACTAAAAACCCTTAAAGGATTGTGGCGCGAGATTGGCTGCGAAGTCAGCGTACTTACCCCTGCCGAACACGACAGGATATTCGCCAGGGTCAGCCACGTTCCTCATGTCACCGCCGTTGCTCTGGTCAACGCTAACGACCCGCAAGTGCTGAAATATGCGGGCAAAGGGTTTGTCGATACATCCAGGCTGGCTTCGGGCCCTCAAAATATCTGGACGGATATTCTTCTGACGAATTCTGAAAATACGGCCAGGGGAATCGAAAAAGTGATCAGGGAACTTTCCAGACTGCAAAAGGCGATCGAAAATAAAAACCAGAAACAGATCGAAAAACTATTGACCAATGCACGCCAAAAACGATTGGCCCTGATTAAATATAAGTTGAACAAAAAACAGTTACAGTAGAACCGACAAGGGGAAGGTTCGTAAAATGGGGGCAGGATAGAAAGTAGAAAAAGGATTTGCAGTGAAACAGTGGCGTTTTGAAGTATCCAACAGAGCAGGTTTCGCGGATGTCCATGGAGACGGTATTTTTGAGGATATCAGGGAACTGGGTATCGGCACTATAGATATTGTCCAGTCGGCGAAGGTCTTTCTTATCGAAGCGGATTTTGACGAGGACTTTGCCGGACGAGTGGCCCGGGAGCTTCTGACAGATATCGTCTGTCAGGAATATTATATCGGCAGAAGTTCTGCGCCCGCCGGACCAGGAATGGCAACCCTCATAGAAGTTCACCTTAAAAGCGGGGTCACCGACCCGGTAGCGGAATCAGTCAGGACCGCACTGTCGGATATGGGAGCAAACCCGCAGAACGTCCGAACCGCAAGAAAATATATCCTGATCGGAACTATTACTGACGCACAGCGAGACATGATCGCTCGGCGGGTACTTGCAAACGATTGTATTGAAGATGTAATATTCGGCACCGATTCCGAACCACCCAACCCTCACGCCAAACCCTATGAACTTAAGGTCGACCAGATCACCATAACAACTCTCGATGACGATGAACTTGTAAAACTCAGCGCCGATAAGGATATGTTCCTTAACCTTATCGAGATGCGGACCATTCAGAAACACTACCAGGACCTTGGAACCGAACCTACCGATGTGGAGCTGGAGACATTAGCGCAAACCTGGAGCGAACACTGCGTACATAAAACCCTCAAAAGCAGTATCGATATGGATCTCGACGGCCGGCAGATACACTTTGATAATCTTTTGAAGGAAACCGTTTTCAAAGCCACCAAGGAACTTAACAAGGACTGGTGTATTTCGGTGTTCGCCGATAACGCAGGTGTCATCAAATTCGACGACGAAAGCGCCGTTTGCTTCAAGGTCGAGACCCATAATCACCCTTCCGCCCTGGATCCCTACGGCGGAGCAGCAACGGGTATTGGCGGAGTTATCCGCGATCCGATGGGCACAGGCATGGGAGCCAAACCCATTGCAAATACGGATATTTTCTGCTTTGGAATGCCGGACATGAAACTTCAGGATGTTCCCAAGGGCGTCCTTCACCCCAAAAGGATCATGAAAGGCGTCGTAAGCGGCGTGCGGGATTACGGAAACAGAATGGGTATTCCAACCGTCAACGGGGCGGTGTACTTCGACGACCGCTACATGGCCAATCCTTTGGTCTTCTGCGGCAACATAGGTCTGCTTCCGAATGACAAATGTTTTAAAAATCCGCAAAGCGGAAACTTAGTTGTTGTTGTAGGCGGCCGTACAGGCAGAGACGGAATACACGGCGCGACCTTTTCCAGCGGACAGATGACCCACGAACATGAAACCATCTTTTCACACGCCGTACAAATTGGAAATGCCATTACCGAAAAGAAAATGCTCGATACGCTTCTGCAGGCTCGTGATGACGGGCTTTACGAAGCGATCACTGACTGCGGCGCAGGCGGACTCAGCAGTGCCGTCGGAGAAATGGGAGAAAAACTCGGAGCCGAAGTGGACCTCGAGAAGGTCCCCTTAAAATATGCAGGCCTCAATTATACCGAAATTTGGATCAGTGAGGCCCAGGAACGGATGGTGATAGCGGTCAAACCCGAAAATCTCGACCGGATCACCAGGCTTTTTGCTTCGGAAGATGTCGAGTCAACAGTGATAGGAAAGTTTACCGACGATAAGAAACTCACGCTGCGATACAACGGCACCCAGGTAGGCCGGCTCGATATGCAGTTTCTCCATGAGGGGATTTGCAAGTATTCCCGCAAGGCCCGGTGGAACAAACCCGAACTCAACGAACCCAACTTACCTGATAAGGATAATTTCAACGATGAGCTTTTGGCGATCCTGTCTTCGTATAATGTAGCCAGCAAGGAATGGATCATTCGCCAGTATGACCATGAGGTACAGGGATCAAGTGTTATCAAACCCCTCACCGGCGTAAATAACGACGGCCCGAGCGATGCCGCGGTGATAAGACCGAAACTTCACCTCGAAAAAGGATTGGCCATAAGCTGCGGGATGAACCCCGTGTACGGCGATATCGATCCTTACTGGATGGCCCTTGCCGGTATCGATGAGGCGGTCAGGAATATTATCTGCGTAGGCGCTCGGCCGGATAGGATCGCCCTGCTGGATAATTTCTGCTGGGGAGATTGCACAAAACCTGAAAAACTCGGAGCCGTCGTCAGGGCCGCGCAAGCATGCTTTGACGGGGCTATGGCTTTCGAGGCACCATTTATCTCGGGCAAGGATTCGCTTAATAATGAGTTTTTATGTGACGACGGCACAGAGATTTCCGTCCCCTCGACACTGCTCATCAGCGCATTCAGTATTGTCGACGATGTCAATAAATGTGTTACGATGGACGTCAAACGGCCCGGCAATCTCCTTTTTGTCGTCGGCATAACAAAAAATGAACTTGGAGGTTCTCACTATTACAGGACAAAAGCTCTGCTTGGAGCCAACGTTCCAAAAACCGATCTGGACGTTGCCGCACGGACCGCTAAACAGATACACAAAGCGATTACTAACGGCCTCGTCGCGAGCTGTCATGACTGTTCGGAAGGTGGACTCGCAGTTGCTCTCGCCGAAATGGCTTTCGCCGGCGCTCTTGGCGTCGAAGCTGACTTGAGGGGGCTTCCAAAAAGCCCCGACTGTATTCGGCTTGACAGCCAATTGTTCAGCGAGTCCAACTCAAGATATATCCTCGAGGTCGCCCCGTCCAATTATGATGCTTTCGCAAAGCTGATGCTTGATCTGCCTTTCGGGCAGATCGGAAAGGTCATCGAAGAAAAAAAGCTCCTGATTAAATCTGAAAACCAAACCACAGCCATTGATCTCGATCTGGATGTGCTTAAGGAGGCCTGGCAAAAACCGCTGATGTTAAGTTAAGGATTTTAAAGATATATGGAAAATGTAAAAGCAATAGTAACCCGTGCCGCGGGAGTCAACTGTGATGTTGAAACCGCCTTCGCCCTCGAATCCGCGGGAGCTTCCGCAGACAGGGTGCACGTTAACCGTATGATCGAAGACCCCGCTCTCCTGGATGATTATCAAATACTCGTCTTCCCGGGCGGATTTAGCTATGGCGATGATGTGGCCGCGGGAAAAATTCTCGCTAACCAGCTTGTCCATCACCTCGCCGATGCCGTCAGGAAATTCGTCGATGACGGCAAACTGGTCCTCGGTATCTGCAACGGCTTCCAGATACTCGTAAAGTCCGGCCTGCTCCCCGGTGCCGAAAACGG
>CBDUSK010000076.1:0-7000 GCA_965369915.1 uncultured Phycisphaerae bacterium | reverse complement strand
ACCGATTGGTAACCCGGGTAAACATTTGGTAAGGCGCCGAGATCGCATGCACCCTGAACATTGTTCTGGCCTCGGAGCGGGTTTACGCCGGTCGATTCTTTTCCGACATTGCCCGTGATCATGGCCAGGTTCGCAAGGCTGAGCACATTGTCGGTTCCGGTGGTGTGCTGGGTTATACCCATACTGTAAACGATGCTTGCGGCAGGAGCCTTGGCGAAGATCCGGGCAGCCTGGCGTATATTTTCCGCGGGGATGGTGGTGATCTTCTCCGCCATTTCCGGGGTAAAATTCTTTACTTCTTCAGCTACCGATCCGAAGCCTTCGGTGCGCCGGTCAATAAAATCCTTGTCGAGCAGGTTCTCGGTTACTATCACATTCATCATGGCGTTTATAAGCGCCACATCGGTACCTGGTTTTTGTGCGATGTGCAGCTTCGCGAATCGAACAAGATCGATCCCGCGGGGATCGGCAACGATCAATTGGGCACCGTTGTTGACAACGGCCTCTTTTATTACCAGGCCGATCACCGGATGGGCCTCGGTGGTGTTCGAACCGATGACAAAAATGCAATCCGCATTCTTGAGTTCGTCGATGGAATTGGTCATCGCTCCGCTGCCGAAGGCCCTGGCAAGACCGGCAACGGTGGAAGCGTGACAGAGCCTTGCACAGTGATCGACATTATTGGTTCCGATCGCGGCCCGGATAAACTTCTGGAATATGTAATTGTCCTCGTTCGTGCATTTTGCCGAAGAAAGTCCGCCGATACTATCAGGGCCGTATTCTGCTTTGATCCGGTTCAGTTTGCCCGCAATTAGATCGGTCGCTTCGGACCAGGAGGCCTTTTCAAACTGACCGTTCCTTTTTATCAGGGGCGAGGTAAGTCTTTCCTTACTCGAAACAAACTCCATGGCGAATCTGCCTTTAACGCAGAGGTTGCCGTTATTCGGTATACAGCCGACCGGACTGGTCACACGGATAATTCGATCTGTTTTTGCATTAACATTAAGATCGATCTGACATCCGACGCCGCAATAGACACAGGTTGTTCTGGTACGGACAAGGTCCTTACACTGCCCTTTGCCCTTTGCGAAGCGTTCGTATAAGGCCCCGGTCGGACAGGTCGAAATGCACTGGCCGCAAAGTTCGCAGGTCGAATCATTCAACGGGATATCAAAGGCGGTGGATACCTCTACGTTCCCTGCTCTATCTTTAAAGGTAAGGGCGCTGTCCATCTGGACTTCCTCGCAGATCCTTATACACCTGCCGCAGCGGATGCATCTGTCAGGGTCATATTCGAGTGCTTCATTGCCGGTAGTGTAATTATCCTGAACTTCACAAGTCAGGCCGGAGTTTATGACTTTTTCGTCCACCTGGTATTCGTAGCCGTATCTCTGGAGTTTACAATCCCCGTTTTCATCACAGGTGGTGCATACCCCTTTGTGCTCGTAAAAGAGAAGTTCAAGAACGGTTTTTCTGAGTTCGTTAAGCTGTTCGGTTTCGGTTTGGACCACCATTCCATCGGCAATGGCAAAAGTGCACGCAGTTACAGGGGCTCTTTGTTCCTCGACCTCTACGAGGCAAAGTCTGCACGAACCGGTAGGTATGAGTCTTGGGTCATGACAGAGATTGGGTATCTCGATACCGTTTTCGGCTGCCAACTCAAGAATAGTCTGACCGGCACGGCCGATCAGTTCCTTATCATTTATTGTAACTTTCAGTTCAGACATAGCGTTAATCGTTATTTTTCAAGATCACATCTGAGACATCTTCGGGCTTCGGCACCTGCCTGGGTCCTGTCAAGGGCCAGAACAACTTCCGCGAAACCGCGCTTTCTTTGTTTAAGGGGAATAAACTGTTCGGCAACTCTCGGAAGTGATTCGGCAAGGGCTTCTTCATCCGGTCTGGTTAAACAGAAGCCTCTGTCCTCGGGGAGTATGCCGGTTCCGCCAAGGGTCTTGTCGATGTTTACGGCGGCTTTTTGACCGCCTGCGATCGCGCCGACAACGGAGGACGGGCCGGTAACACAATCTCCTGCGGAAAATATCTGTTTTACGGAGGTATTATAGGTAACCGGATCGACTTTGATCGAGCCCCAATCGGTCAACTCAGCCCCCCCCTCAAAATCCACGGATTCGGTTGAGACGACCTGGCCGATACCCGGGATCACCATATCGCATTCAATAGTGGTTTCACTGCCCTCGATGGGTACGGGCCTGCGTCTGCCGTCGGCGTCGGCGGTGCCGAGTTCGGCCCGAATAAACTCGATAGCTGCTGCTGAGTTCTTTTTGCCGGTAATTCGTTTGGGAATAGCGAGTGTAACAAGCTCGATACCTTCGCCAAGAGCTTCTTCTATCTCTTCTTCATAGGCGGGCATTTCCTGCCGGGTCCTTCTGTAAAGTATGGTAACCTTTTCGGCACCGAGACGAACCGCCGAGCGGGCCGCGTCAACGGCTGCGTTACCTCCGCCAAGAACGACTACTTTTTTACCTTCGCAATTCAGGCCTTTACCTAAGGCCCTGTCTCTAAGAAATCCCATAGCATCAACGACGCCGTCAAGCTGGATACCTTCAATATCAATGGGTTTTCCGGTTTGGGCACCGGTGGCAACAAAGACGGCTTTAAAATCTTTTTTGAGAAGCTCCTGAGCATTGTCGATCCTTGTACCGGTCCGAAGTTCGATCCCATGAGAGAGAATAAAATCTATTTCTTTTTTAAGGGTTTCTTTGGGTAGTCTGAATTCCGGGATCCCCAGAGTAAGCATCCCCCCGGGGATGGGCTGGGCCTCAAAGATCACAGATGATCTTCCCAAAAGGGCCAGAAAGTACGCACAGCTCAAACCGGCCGGGCCGCTGCCGATTATCGCCACTTGAGCGGCGGCAGTTACCGGTTTTACCATGGGCTTTTCATAGTCGTCCATATTATCCGCGATATAGCGCTTGAGCGCTCGAATAGCCAACGGAGTATCCACATCACTGCGTCGACATCTCTGCTCGCATGGGTGGTCACAAACCCTGCCGCAAACCGAAATGAAAGGATTACGCCGGCGGATCACATTTGCGGCTTCATTGAGTTTGCCTTCTCCTGCCAGGGCGAGGTATTCAGGAACATTGACCCCTGCGGGACATGCGTGCTGACAGGGAACTCGAACCAGGCCCTCACACACCGAGGCCCGGCAGGTCTTTAAGACGATGTGTTCCTGGTATTCTTCACGAAAATATCTTAGTGTAGAGAGCACCGGATTCGGAGCGGTCTGTCCAAGTCCGCAAAGAGAGGTTTTTTTAATACGCTCGGCAAGCTGCTCAAGCTGGTCGAGGTCCTCAAGTTCGGCCTGACCGTTGCAGATGTCCTGAAGAGTTTGAAGCATTTTTTTCGTACCGACCCTGCAGGGTGTGCACTTACCGCATGATTCAGATTGAACAAATTCAAGAAAGTACCTCGCAACATCTACCATACAGACGTTTTCGTCCATGACGATCAAACCGCCCGAACCCATAATGGCACCAATTTCCTGGACACTGTCATAGTCGAGCTCGTGATCGAGGAACTTAGCGGGAATGCAACCTCCGGACGGTCCTCCTAATTGAGCGGCCTTGAATTTTCGGCCTTTGCCTATACCCCCGCCGATGTCAAAAATGATCTCGCGAAGTGTTGTTCCCATTGGAACTTCCACCAGGCCGGTATTGTTTACTCTGCCGGCAAGAGCAAAAATCTTTGTCCCTTTACTCTTGTCTGTCCCGATACTCGAATACCATTCATGACCGTTATTAATAATGAGAGGGATATTGGCCAGAGTTTCAACATTATTGATATTAGTCGGTTTTCCCATATAACCTTTTACCACGGGAAACGGAGGACGCGATCTGGGCATACCCCTTCGGCCTTCAAGTGAAGCGATCAAAGCGGTCTCCTCACCGCAGACAAAGGCACCTGCTCCCTGGCGGATCTCGATATCAAAAGAAAAATCAGTGCCAAGGATGTTTTCGCCCAGCAACCCGACTTCATAAGCTTTTTCTAAGGCAATATTTGTATTGTTAACTGCGAGGGGATATTCAGCTCGAACATAAATAAATCCCGTACCGGCCCCAACAGCAAAACCGGCGATAACCATACCCTCGATTACTGCATGGGGGGTTCCTTCGAGAATGCTTCGGTCCATAAAAGCACCCGGGTCACCTTCATCGGCATTGCAGATGAGGTATTTTTCATCGCCGGGCGACTGCCGACAGAATTTCCACTTTAAACCAGTGGAAAAACCGCCGCCTCCACGTCCTCTAAGACCGGACTTTAATACAACATCTATCACTTGTTCAGGAGAATATTGTTCCAGGATCTTTGCAAATGCAGTGTAACCATCATGAGCAATATAATCTTCTATATCGACAGGATCGATCCGGCCATTGTAGCGGAAAACGTGACGCTGCTGTTTGGCATAGAACGGAACATCATATTCGTAAGTACATTTTTTGTCACTGACAGGATCAGTATAAAGCAATTCATCAATAGCTTTTCCTGCAATGATTGTTTCTTTTACGATCCTCGGTACATCTTCGGGCTGAACACCCGGATAGAAGTATTTATCAGGCATAATAACCACCACCGGACCTTTTTCGCAAAATCCGTGACATCCGGTGCGCTTAAGCATGACTTTTTTCTCAAGTCCCTGCTTTTTGATTTCACTTTCGAAGGCATCATATACCTGTTTTGACCCCAGTGCATTGCAGCCTGTTCCTCCACAAATCGTCACCATAGGTACGCTTGGATCGAGGACATCTATAAGCTTTTGCTGCCAGGCTTTGAAATCAGAAACAGAGCCTTGTTTTTCCATCAAACCAATTCCTCGGAATTTTGTTTGTAACTGTTTAATATATTCTTTGCTTTCCGCTGGGTCATCTTTCCATAGTAGATGCCATCGATGACCATCACCGGAGCCAAAGCACAAGCACCAAGACAGGCAACGGTCTCAAATGTAAACTGCATATCCTCGGTTGTTTGTCCGGGCTCAATATCAAGTGCGCGGGAAACGGTTTTTATCATCCCCTTTCCGCCCTTAACATGACAGGCGGTTCCTCGGCAGCAGCGTATGGTATGACGGCCGTGCGGTTCAAGATAGAACTGCTCATAGAAAGTAACGACACCGTATATCTGACTGGCGGCGATACCGGCCCGGTCGCTCAGTTCCATAAGCACCTCGGGCGGAAGATACCCGTAAGCTGCCTGGATCTTCTGCAGGATAGGGATAAGGTCGCTGCTGTCAGGGTTGTCTATCGGTGCGAGAATATCGGCCAGCAGTTTCATATCAACAGGAGCCGTTTTGACAGAATCCATCCTTACTTTCCCAAAAATCGCTCAAAAATCGTTTACTTGAGCCAAAAAAGACACTTACGTTCAAAACCAATCGGCCAAACACCCGTCAGGAGCCGGCAATTTTCGGTTAATTAGAACTTCTCTGCCGGGAGTTTTCAAGTCTATTCTCAATACGCGGTAAACTTCGGTGTCATTTTTTGAGGCGGAAAGGTGTTTTTTTTTGGAAAATCAGGGGACGATCACTTGTTACTTTTTTTAAAAAATAAACCCAACCCTATTGTACCAAATCATCCTCTTTGTAATATTATTAGTTGTTTTTTGCCATAATAAGGTCGGTACTCCTCTTTTGGGGTACCGGCAGTTCTGCCCTGCAGGCAGGGCAATCGCTTCTTTCAAGCCCGCGTTTTTTTCCGCATTCACTGCAGCAAATGATCGGAGTATGATTCAACGCCATATAAGTAAGGAAACCGGCAAGGTTGAATAATCCAACAAAAACAAGCCAGAAGATCAGCCGGATGTACCAGGTCCGCCTGGGCCAGCCATGCCTCAATACCAAACACATCATGAGCAGAGTAAGAGATAAATTTGCCGCTTTATAAGCTGGATGCAAGAATAATATTATTTCCTTCATCCAACGGATATTGAAATTCTGGGGTTGTTCATGTCTGCCATACATACCGTAGTATGATATATTCTCCATGAAGTATTTGTTAACCAAACCAAATAATGACGGTGAGAAAGATGTTGCGCATTTATGGGTTATGATTTGTATCTTTTCATACTTTTTCCATTCCGGTCTTTTTTGTGATCTGTTTGCAGGTTGTGTCCAATCAAACCGGTTAAGAGTTGTAAGGTTCCCTGCATCATCGATGCTCTGCAGTTCCACCCACTTTTCCTGGGCTTTATTTCGGTTTTCTTTGAACCACTGTTGCCAGAGTCTCCAGTCTTTCCTTTTGGGCATTCCTTTAGTTCCTTGATATTTGACAAATATCCTGTCCCGGGCTGCAACTTTTATTCTCCTCCAAACATCCCACTCTTGAGGTGTTTTTAAAACGATCTGCTGTTTGGGGTCCCTGAGTATCAGGAATTGTTTTTCTGTTTTTGTTTCTAAATGGATAAACGGCCGGTTGCTTGAATATTCAGGAACGATCTGACGCCAGTTATTCAGCATGATCCGGTCGATCTGGCGGCCCTGTGCATCGAACAACAGTTCGCAATCTTGATCTGCAAAATTGATCTGGAACAATTGGTTTTTAGTTTGCCAAAGAATAACCGGACTTAGCGTTTTTATCGGTGTCCATGCGGTTATATACCTGAATTCTTCAAAAGGCTCTACCTGAGATTCCGACTTTGAAAAACCGTTCGAGCCAAGGTATCCGATCAGTTTTCCCCCGGAGTCATATCCGGTAAAATATTTTTTGTTACGTTCGTATCGCCATCGCTGAACGATCCTGCCTTTTTCCGATATAACAGGAATAACTAATGTTTGCGAAAACGGGGAGCCTACAGTCTGCATATCTTTGAAGTTTTCACTTCCAATGCCCCCGGAAGATAACGACCAGGACAGGTAACTGTGGGGATTGTCTTTTTTCTTTCCGGCCCACAACAGGTCATAATTTTTATCATAGACCTCTATCTTTTTCTCATCGCCACGTGTAATTTGATCTTCCGGTTCATGGACCAAATGAAGCGTTCC
>CBDUSK010000075.1:0-7039 GCA_965369915.1 uncultured Phycisphaerae bacterium | reverse complement strand
GTCATTATTGTACCCAAAGCCCGCCTAAGCTCAAATTCATCATACTCGGCTTTGAACAGATGATCCCGGAACACCTTACTTTCTCTCGGCGGTCGTTTACCTTCAAAAGGTAGATGTCTCAAAATGTCACGGTCGGAAACGATCCCGACCAATTTACCCTGTTCGTCTGTTACCGGTATGTGTCTGAATTTCTCGGCCTGCATCACATCGATCGCTTCTTCCAGATTGTTTTCCGGACCGAGACAGATCACCTCTTTCGTCATGATCTTTTCGACCGGCCGATAGATCAATGACAGTAAAAAATGGGCCTGGCCGGTACAGACAGAAAGCAGTTCCTCCTGCCCCATATTTTTCTCCGCTTCCGGAGACACTTGGCGTATCGTATCGTCAAGTTTGGAAAAAAGTTTCAGAATATCCGTCGTTGTGATAATACCCTTTAAGGTCGAACCGGACAGCACTGGTACGATATCGATGTGATTATCGATCATCATTGTGATCACTTCCGGTATCGGTGTCTCGAGGTCTGCGGATTTGAGATCCCTTGCCACCACCTGACCGATCTTCTGGCGAAGTGCCTTCGGGTCAACTTCTTCGTCTTCCATGTCTGCACGCCGATCCATTTGGCGGTTCAGACGCAGAACGTCTCTTTGCGAAACGACCCCGATAAAAAGTGAGCTGTCATAGTTTTCATTAGGCGGATCGACCACCAGGACGTGCCGTACTTTGTTGGCTTTCATAAACCTAAGACACGCCCCGACCGAATGGTCCATTGTCAGCGTTTTAAAATCTGTATTCATGATGTCCTCGGCGATGAGCATCGACTTGACAAATGCGTCTCTGCCCGCCCCGGGCTGGTTTATTTCGTCAATTTGTGTATTATTTTCGCGGGACATTTCTTTCTCCTTCGTTATCGGTTTGCATCTGCTATTTTACCACTCACTCAAAACAATACAATCATAATTTAACCCGTCAGCAGATCAAATTCCTCGTCACTCAGGCTGTGACGGAGCTTCTGCAGCGCGACAAGCTCTATCTGACGGACCCTTTCTTTGCTTATATTCAGTTTGTCACCGATCTGCTTCATACTTTTACCCTTTTTGGTTATCTTGTTACCGTCTAATCCGAAGTGGTTTCGGATTATATACTGCTCACGTTCGGTGAGGTTGTTTCTGATGATATGATCTAAACTGCGCTGGGCATGCTCTATTGCGGAGATATCGGCACCGGTTTCTATTCTCATGTCCTGCTGGATTTTGGTCATGTCCGCAGTGCCGGGCCGATCGGGCCTTGAGGTTTCGGCAGGGATCTTACGGGCAAAATCTTTCGCTATCGCCCACGTCGCATAAGTGCTGAATCGATACCCCTTGGTATAGTCGAACTTCTCAACCGCACGCATCAGGGAAAAATTCCCCTCGCTCACGAGGTCCTGTATATTCGCCCCGCCGCTGAAATGCTTGTTCGCAATACTCACCACAAGTCTCAGATTGGCCTCGATTATCGCTTTCTTGATCGCTTCTGCCCGGCTTAAATAGTCCTCTATTTTCTTCAGGCTGCTGCCGTAATAGTTGGTGTGCCTTATCTTCTCCAGACCAAGACACGCCAGGTACTTCAGATAATTGTATTTCCGGAACAGATATATCTCCTGCTCACGGTTCAAAAGCGAAGGTGCCGTTTCACTCGCTGTCTTTTCCGGAAATTCGCCCTCATCTTGTAAAAGTATCTTTTCTTCGGCGCCTTCTTCGAGAAATTCGGCACTTTCCACAAACCGGATTTGCCTTGCCAGAAGGGCCTTGATCTTTCGCTTATTGATGATTCGGTATATCGAACTTCTGCTTCGGCTGAACCTCTTCATCAGCGCCGGTATACTTTCGCCTTGTTTGTAAAGCTTGTATATAAGCATAGTATCTTTCGGGCTGATTATCCCCGACGAACTTTTGATAACCGATTTATCAGCCATTCTCTTTTCATAATCGACAAATATATATCGTATCGTTTCTTGTGCCCTCGAGGTGGACGCCGATATCTGTTTGATTATCTGATTTCTGTTCATGTCCCCGCTGCCGCTCAGCTTTGACGCCGTGGCTATTATCCGCTCTTTCTCGGCACAACTGAGCCGTCTGAAAGTTTCCGCTTTGCTGACGATACCGGGATTGTCCTGCAGAAAATTGTCCACTTCCGATTCGAGAAACCCCAAACGTTTTTTGCCGTCATCAAAAAGGAATATCCGGGCCCGTAAGTCTCTTTTTCGCCATCGACTGATGGTCTTGCTCGAGACCGAAAAACGTTCCGTCATCTCAGCCAGCGTATAAACCTTCTCCGACTGCTCCGAGGCCGCAAGTTCCAGTTGACCGCTGAGCTTTCTTATAAAAACCCGCAGGTCCGCCGCAAGGGCTTCGCCTTGGAGGGGTTCTTCTACGAGTGATGTCTTAGGACGATACCCCGTGATACGGTAACACACAAATTCAAACGGATATTCCCTGTCATTCTCGATTATACCCAGCAGTTTCTCTGCCGAGCTAAGCTGGCTTTCACGCTGTATCTTAGGAGCGAACCTCAACTCCATAAAAAGCTGCTCAAGGGTCTTATTTTTTATCCTGGCCATGATTCGTCAAGTCGAGTATCCACTGTTACCAGTCAAAAAACAATACTTTTTTAAAAAAATCCCGCCGCACTAAGTGTCCAGCACCGATCCCTCTGCCCGCAAAAAAAGGCAGCACCCGGAAAGTGCCGCCTTTAAAAAGCTTATCGGATCGGCGATTACAGAAGACTCTTGGCGACATCTATCGCCGTCGCCGCGTCTGCCGCATAACCGTCGGCACCGATCTTGTCCGCATAGTTTTGCGTCACCGGGGCTCCGCCGATTATGACCTTGACATTCAGACCCGCATCTTTTATGGCTTTGACTGTAGACTCCATCGACGGCATCGTCGTCGTCAAAAGGGCGCTTAAACCGACGATCTGGGTACCCGCAGCCTTGGCCTGGGCTACGAACTTCTCAGCAGAAACATCTATCCCTGCATCCACAACCTCGAACCCCGAACCCTTAAGCATCATCATCACAAGGTTCTTGCCGATATCGTGAAGATCGCCCTGGACCGTGCCTATCAGTGCCTTTCCGATCGGTTCTACTCCCGCTTCGGAAAGCTTCGGCTCAAGGTACTCCATCGACATCTTCATCGCACGGGCCGAGATTAGCACTTCGGGAATATAAACTTCGTTAGCCTTAAAACGCGCCCCGACAATATTCATTCCGCTGATCAGCCCTTCGTTAAGAATTGTCTCCGGAGCCATGCCCTCGTCGATAGCGGCCTGGGTTATTTCCACTGCCGTTTTTTGATCCCCCTTGATGATCGCTTCGCTTAGTGCCTTTAGATCCGCCATTTAATTCACCTCATAAATTTTGCATTTTTCCATTTCCACAACATTTACTGCGGGTAAACTTTTACCAATTCTCCGCCCGAAAATCAAGTCTTTCCTCGGAAGGAACCCTATATTTCCCTGATAACAACATAAAAAAGCAGTTTAGTACTATTTCCCGGCTTTTTGACCGAAAAATGCGGAATAAAAGCCCCCTTCTTGTTACTTCCGGACTCGGTCCGGGATCCATTCTTTGCGCCCCCTGGGCTTATATCTTTTCGAACGTAAACCTGTGCTGGCTGGCGTCGATTTTTATTTTATCGCCGTCGGTGAATTTTCCCGCCAACAATTCAGTGGCTAATGGATTTTCAAGCCTCTGCTGGATCGTCCTCTTCAATGGCCGGGCGCCATAAGCAGGGTCATACCCCTCATCCAGTATCTGCTTGCGGGCGTTATCCGTAAACTCCACTTCCAGCTTCCGCTGCCTGAGTCGCTCTGCCAGGTAGCCGAGCTGAATATCCACTATCTTTGAAAGGTCCTCGGTGGTTAATGTATGAAAGACGATGGTCTCGTCTATCCGGTTCAGAAACTCGGGCCTGAAGTACTGCTTTAAAGAGTCCTTAACATGCGCCTCGATCTCCCAGTCCTCGCCGGATTCCTCGGTGAGTTCCTGGATCTGAGCGCCGGCGAAATTGCTCGTCATAATAATGACCGTGTTCTTGAAATCTACGGTTCTGCCTTTACCGTCCGTCAGCCTGCCGTCGTCAAAGACCTGCAGCAGTACGTTGAACACGTCGATATGTGCTTTTTCTATCTCGTCCAGCAGGATAACAGAATAAGGCTTTCGTCTTACCGCTTCGGTCAATCTGCCTCCCTGGTCCCATCCGACGTATCCCGGAGGCGCGCCGATAAGCCGGGCAACAGAATGAGACTCCATAAATTCGCTCATGTCTATCCGTACCATCCCGTTGGGATCGTTAAACAAAAAATCCGCCAATGCCTTCGACAGCTCCGTTTTGCCCACCCCCGTAGGCCCGAGGAACAAAAACACTCCGATAGGCCGGTCGGCATCACCCAGGCCCGACCTGTTCCTCCGAACCGCATTGCACACCGCCGCCACGGCCTCACTCTGACCGACAACGGCGGAACTTATGGACTCTTCCATCTTCATCAGCTTTTCACGTTCCCCGCTCAGAAGCCGTACCACTGGTATGCCCGTCCACTTGGCTACTACCATGGCGATTTGCTCGGCGGTCACCTCGTTATGTATTAACTTGCTCTTGTCGGAATTTTCCAGTGCCTCTTCCGCCTCGGCGAGTTGTTTTTCAAGCTCCGCTATGGTTCCGTACTTCAGTCGGGCCGCTGTCTCGAGGTCTCCCTTGCGCTGGGCCTCCTCGAACTCGGTCTGTGCGTTGGCTATATTTTCCTTGAGCTGCTTGACTTTATCGATCTCGCTTTTATCCGCCTCCCACCGGGTGCTGAGCTTGCCGTCCTTTTCCTTCAGCTCGGCTAATTGTTTTTCCGTGTTCTTGACCCGTTCGGCACTGGCGGGATCGGATTCCTTCTTAAGCGCCTCCCGCTCGATCTGAAGCTGCATGATCTTTCTGCGGATATCGTCAAGCTCCGCCGGCAGGGAATCGTTCTCTATCCGAAGTCTCGACGCCGCCTCGTCTATAAGGTCGATAGCCTTATCCGGAAGCCAGCGGTCCGCGATATAACGATTCGACAATGTTGCCGCCGCCACCAGCGCAGAATCCGTTATCCGTACACCATGATGAGTATCGTAACGGTCCTTGAGCCCGCGAAGTATCGCTATCGTCTCCTCGACCGTAGGCGGATCGATCACAATTGGCTGAAACCGTCTCTCCAGGGCGGCGTCTTTTTCGATGTATTTTCGGTAATCGTCGATCGTCGTTGCCCCGATGCACCTCAACTCACCGCGGGCTAATGATGGCTTCAAAAGGTTTCCAGCATCCACCGAACCTTCGGCTTTACCGGCTCCGACGATAGTGTGAAGCTCGTCGATAAAGAGGATCACCTCACCCCCCGAAGCCGTAACTTCCTTAAGCACCGCCTTGAAGCGGTCCTCGAACTCACCTCTGAATTTCGTACCCGCGATCAGCGCCCCCATATCCAGCGCGATGACCCTTTTATTTTTAAGACCGGCCGGCACGTCCCCCGCCACTATACGCTGGGCAAGGCCTTCTGCGATTGCCGTCTTGCCGACGCCCGGTTCACCTATCAATACCGGATTGTTCTTCGTCCTGCGGTTGAGGACCTGCATACATCGGCGTATCTCGTCTTCGCGTCCGATCACAGGGTCCAGCTTGCCCGCCCGGGCCATCTCCAGAAGGTTTATACCGTAACGCTCCAGGGCCCGGTATTTGTCTTCAGGGTTCGCATCGGTTACTTTTTCACTTCCTCGTATCTGTTTCAGTGCATCCTCGATCTGTTTGCCTGTTATCGCGTTAAGACTCAATATCTCCTTGGCGTCGCTTTTTACTTCCGCAAGGGATATCAGCAGATGCTCGACACTTAAATACTCGTCACCCATTTTGTCCGCACGGTTCTGTGCGTCTAATACGAGTTGTCCGTATGCAGGGTCCGGCAAAAGCTGCCCGCCGCTGTCACCCGAAGGCAGTCGGTCAACCTCGCCTTCTGTCATCTCACGGATACGTCCGATATTAGCGCCGATCTTTTTCAGGATCAATACCGCTGTACCATCGCTGTCATCGAGAAGAACACTTAAAAGATGAAGCGACGACAGGACCGTATGTGATTTCGCCATGGCAAGCTGCTGCGAACTCGCCAGGGCCTCCTGGGCTTTCATCGTAAATTTATCGAACTTCATATCATTGTCCTTTCCATGCCAAAAAATCTCCCTCTCGGTTTTTATATCTATATTGCAAATTATGTGCCGAAACAGCCGAAATTACAAGTCCCTTACAGCCAAATACTTAAGGTTTTCGCCCCAGCCCGGCCTAATGCCAATTTGGCAGGGACCGGCCCGCGTGGGCCGCTCTTGATACCGAACCCGGGCCGGAAAAAAATTACGCCGACGACAGGAAATGCCGAAATAACAATAGCTGTCAGAATATCATGTTGAATAATTAAGGAGCAAAAGATGCCCGCAACAAGATCGAAAAGCAAAACCAGGGTAAAGCCAAAGGCAAAAGCAAAGACAAATTCAAGAACAAAGGTAAAGGCCAGAACAAAGAAAACAGCAGCCATGCCCATGCCTAAGGTAAAACAAAAAGCCAAAAGACTCGGCGTTACCCCCGGTAAGATGAATAAATTCGACCTCATTCATGCCATACAGCAGGCCGAACACTATAACCCGTGTTATGGGACCTCGAACGGTCAATGCGGCAACGGCGATTGCTGCTTTATCACCGATTGTCTTAAAGTAACCGCTTAAGCCATTTTCCGGTTCGGCTATAGAACCATTTGGCATTAAGAAAATAAAAAAGGCTGTAGTCAGAATAGATTACAGCCTTGGGGATAGTTAATAATATTTATAACAACAAAACTACTCCTCAACAATACTTGATTCCAGCCAGTTTTCAGCAACTATAGCTATATCAACTGTATTGACTACACCGTCTTCATTGATGTCGGCTTCGTTAATGGGTTTATGCCTGCCGACAATGACAACACAATCTGCTCCTTCTATACCAGTTCC
>CBDUSK010000074.1:0-7148 GCA_965369915.1 uncultured Phycisphaerae bacterium | reverse complement strand
TGGTCTATACCAAAAACGGTAAGGGTTTCGTGCACAAGAACATCCCTGAGAGCATCAGGTGTATTGAAAGTATTTGCAAGAAAAACGGCTGGGCGTTCGAGGCAAGCGATGATCCGGCGATCTTCACCACCGAAAAAATTGCCGAATTTGACGTGCTGGTATTTTCAAACACCAACAATGAGACATTTGATACCGACGAGCAGAAAAAAGTTTTCCAGAAATTCATACAAAACGGCGGCGGCTTCGCAGCGATCCACTCGGCGTGCGCATCGGAGAGAGACTGGCCCTGGTATTGGGCAAACGTCGGCTGTAAATTCGTAAGGCATCCAAAGTTTCAGGAATTCGATGTTAAGGTGATAGATAAAAATCATCCATCGACAGAGTTCCTCGATGACATTTGGACTCGCAAAGACGAGTGCTATTTGCTCGATCATCTTAGTATGAATATTAATATTCTGCTTGCTGCGGATATGCGGACCGTAGATGATGACAAAAAGGACAAATACCCCGGCAAGACATTCGGGGATTATGCACCTATTTGCTGGTACCAGGAGTTTGACGGCGGAAGGCAGTGGTACACGGCGTTGGGGCATGCGACGGAAGATTACAAGGACGAGACTTTCAAAAAACATCTTGAAGGCGGGATTCGCTGGGCGATGGAAAAGAAATAATTACAAAACCATATTACGGGAGTTCTGATAAAATGAAGAGAAGGGAATTCATTAAAAGTGCAATGGCTGCTTCAGCGGGTATATTTCTTACATCCTGTGACGGTTCACTGACAAGGTTACGCAGGATCGGCCCTAACGACAAGATCAATGTCGCCCAGATAGGTTTTGGACGTATAGCGCATTATGATCTTGGCGAAACGATCAAGCACGATGGTTGCCGCATCGTCGCTGTTGCCGATGTTGACATAAAGCGTGCCAGAGATGGTAAGAGATGGATCGAAAACTACTATGCCAAAAAAAGCGGCAAAAATAATTACCTGGACGTCAAAGTATATCAGGACTATCGCGAAATGCTGCACGATAAAAGTATTGACGCGGTTATAATATCTACTCCCGATCACTGGCACGCGCAGCCTGCGATGGAAGCGGCGCTTCTGGGTAAAGATATTTACCTTCAAAAACCTGCGTCTTTGACGATCGCCGAAGGGCGTGCGATGAGCGATACCGTCAGAAAACAAAAACGTATTTTGCAGATAGGCAGCCAGCAGCGAGCTAGTGCGCCATGGCCTCAGTTTAAGCGGGTTTGCGAACTGGTGCGTAACGGCCGCGTAGGCGAGTTAAAGCATGTTGAGGTCGGCCTTGGAAAAGATCCCGGTTGCGGCGACGAGCCGAAGATGGCGGTTCCGGCAAATCTTGACTTTGACATGTGGCTTGGATCGACTCGGTTGGTGGACTATACCGAAAAAGGAGTTCATCCGCAGACCGATTACGGCAGGCCCGGCAGGCCAGGCTGGCTTCGCATCGATAATTATGGTGCCGGAATGATCACTGGCTGGGGAGCACATCATATCGATACAGCACACTGGGGTATGGGCGCCGAATACAGCGGCCCGATCGAAGTTGAAGGCGAAGCTAAGTTCCCGAAATCAGGTTTGTGGAATGTCCACGGCGACTTTACGAATCATGCCAAATACGCCAACGGTGTGACCATGGAAATAAGCAGCAGATTTATTAACGGTGTTAAATTCATTGGGTCAGATGGCTGGCTGTTTGTTTCTCGCGGTAATGCGAAAGTTACTGCAAGCGATCCGACTTCGGCAAGTTCGAACAAAAAGGCGCTCGATGCCAGTGATCCGAAGATACTGCACTCAAAGATCGCCGACGACGAGATCAAACTTTACGATAGCCCTGAAATGCATGCCAACTGGCTCGATTGTATCCGCAGCAGAAAAGAGCCGGTCGCACCCGTCGAGGTCGGCCATCGTTCCTGCAGCGCGTGCCTGGTAAATAGTATTGCCATGAAGCTTCCGAGAAAACTGTATTGGGATCCGAAGAAGGAAAAGTTCATCAACGATGCCGAAGCCAATTCGATGCTCTCAAGGCCGCAGCGCGGTCCGTACGGTACGACAAAAGTTAAAATATAATTGGAAAGGATTTGCCATTTGAAAGCGGAAATTATGACACCTGTTCGGAGATGGATATTATTGTCTTTGTTTATAGTTACCCCATTGGGGTTTGGTTTCAAGTTCTACGAAGGGCCCGGCAGATGGTGGTTTTGCTATTATGGGGCAGGAGTAATATACGAGATCTTCTGGTGTCTTGTTTTCTTTTTCCTTTTTCCCAGGAAAAAAAACATCACAACAATAGTAGTAACCGTTCTCGCGGTAACATGCGCATTAGAGGTCATGCAGCTTTGGCAAGCAGATTGGCTGCTGACGATCCGGTCGACGTTTCCGGGCGGGGCCCTTTTGGGAACTACTTTTGTCTGGTGGGATTTTCCGCATTATGTTCTCGGCTGTGCTGTCGGGTGGGGATGGCTGAGGCTGCTTTCAGGTAAACAGTTATGATCGAGATCAAAGAGGGAGTTTTTATATCTGTCGAGGAGCTTGTATTCAAGCGTTCCCGCAGCAGCGGTCCGGGCGGTCAGAACGTCAACAAGGTCAACACGCGTGTAACGGTGTTTTTTGACGTATCAAATTGTCAGAGCCTTTCGGCTGCGCAGAAAAAACTTATATTGAAAAAGCTCTCCGGTCGGGCCGACAAGAACGGGGTGATACGTGTCGCATCGCAGAGGCACCGGAGGCAAAAGGCCAATCAGAACGCGGCGGTTGAAAGGCTCGGAGAGCTTTTAAAACAGGCGCTTACGAGAAAACCGGTCAGGAAGAAGACAAAAGTGCCGTTTTCGGCCATACAAAGGCGGTTGGAAGAGAAAAAACGCCGATCTTTGCTGAAAAAGGAGCGGTCCAAAAAAGGGGTTGGATATGAATGAGGCAATTGTTATAATATCATTGTTGATCAAAGAACTTTTTCAGGAGATCTCTGATGTGTGAATCGTGTGGTTGCGGCAGTGAGAAGAACTTCAACGATAAGGTTGCAGAAGTGATAGAGACCATTCGTCCGATGCTGCAAAACGACGGCGGCGATATCGAGCTTGTCGGAGTCGATGAGGATAAAACAGTTCGTGTTCGCCTGCGTGGAGCGTGCAGCGGCTGTCCCGGTGCGGCGATGACCCTGAAGATGGGGGTTGAAAGGCTGCTTCAGCAAAAACTTCCGGAAGTCAAAGAAGTAGTTGCAGTTGATTAGATGATTAATTAGTGAATCATTGTCGGGGCAGGTTTGTGCGCAGTTTGAATATATTGATATACCTTCTATCGTTTTGTTTTAACTGAGTGACGAACTCATAAGGGCCAATGCTTTGCGGTTTTGCAAGCATTGCTATCCTGCTAATGCCCCATTTCTTATAATATGAGTTGTTGGGAGTAAGGCCGATCCTTGAATCCCATGCTACATAAGTAACTTTCCTGTTGTAACAAGCCTGTACAAATCCAGCCGGATCGTCAGCTTTGATCCTTGAGGTGGGAATAAAATATTTGGAATGCTGCGGCGCAAAGAGGCGAACGACATGAGGCATAGTAGTAACCAGATTTTCATTGGGCCGGGCGTTCCGGACGTACCAATCGGCAAGCTTTTTAAACTCGGCATCAGTATCACCGTTTCCAACCATCCTGGCCAGTGTGAACTGATTTGATACTGCCATCAGGCAAACCAGGGCAGAGAGTGCCAGAAAACGAAGTACATGCCGTCTTCGGTAAACAAAGCTGCCGGCAAAGAACAGTAGTACAACAACCCCGATCGTTACAAAGGGAAGCGAAACTGATCTGCGGCTATAGGGAGCAGCCTTAGATAAAAAAGGCACAAGTCTAATAAACCATGCAATTGCGATGATCGCAGCAATGGACTGAAAGGTTATTACCACCGGCCTTGGGAGTTTTTCTTTGTGATTAATCAGTCCAAATATATTTTGCCACCCGTAGCAGCACATTAGTAAAGATATCCATATCAGCAGTACGCAATAGCGCTGCGTGCTGACCATTCGCCTGGTGTGGACGCCGGCGGTAACGGCAAAAAATACCAGTATCGCAATGGCATTATGATTTTTTTTAACAAATGTCCAGATCACTCCTGAAAGAAAGCCTATAGCAAACAGTACTTGGCTGAATCCGTATAGACAGTCAGTTGCCGCTTTGATACTGTTTGCCTGAGTTGCAGAAGATGGCGCGCTAACGAACACCGCTTTTATATATGCCGGTAATTGAAGCAGTGGTTTGCAAGTTGCTTCCCAGAGCAATTTAAAGTAGCCAAAACCAATATGTTTTCCTTGTGTATAGTGCCCAATATAATGCCCGGGCGAAGAAGTTTCCCTGTAATAGTACGTGCCGATTATCCAAACGATCAAGGGCAACGAAGCCATGGATGCCCATAAAAGAGCTAAAAGCTTCTCCCTTTTCTGCTTACGTGTGATCATATCTGCAAGAAGTACTGCCACAATCAAAGCAGCTGCGTCATACCTGACAACAGTGGCAATAGAAGCAAAGACATAGGATAAGTTTGACCGTCTGGATATGAAGAAGAAAGTAACAATTGTAAAGAATAACAGGCTTGTCTCTGCCATTGGCTGGACCAGCATGCTGATTGTCCATGGATTTATAGCGACTATGACGGCAAGCCATGGTGCTGATTTGTCAATCATCCTTTTGGCGGTAAGGTAAAGCAGGATGATACTGAATGGATGAACGATGGCATTAAGCAGTAAACCGGCCGTTAGTACCGGGTGGAGTCCGCTGACGAAATTACTCAAGCCGATCTGCATCAAACCAAGACCGGGGAGGCGCTTGAAAGAGGATGGCACTTCAAAAGACAATACCGAGCGAGCTACGCCAACAAATGAGGGGAAGTCGGAATTAGGAACTACCTGATGACCGAAATAAAGACTCGATTGATAAATACTAAGAACAAGAAGAATGGCGACGATAAAGAGGTCGAGATATTTTTCCTTTTCGCAGGCCTGTTCGAGGGACCGTACCGGTTGAGTGCTGTCAAAAGATACAGCGACCTGTTTTTTTCTTTTACGTTTTCTCGATCGCATAGCATCTCCGAAAGTTCAAACGATCGCAGAATCAATTTTTTATTTCAGCTTGATCTGCCTGTTGTGGTCGCGGCGTCAGCTTGAAGATACTCACCCACCTGCTTCTTCCTGTTCCGACCCGATAACGTTTGATGAATTGCAAAGGGGGGCTGTCTTTTTCATACGCAAGTTTGCGAAGGACTTGCAGAAGACCCCTTTTGCTTGCTCCTCCTCCCCTCGGGGTACAAACGACATAAGTAATATTATTTTCATAGCATTTTTCTACGAACCCTTCGAAGGTAGGGCTTGCCATTTGTTTTAAGTCTATCATGCTATCTGCGTGCTTGTCGATCAATACTTTTAATAGACTCGCCCATGTACAGCCCATTTTTTCGCCCGGCTTTGCATTTTCCACGTACCAGTCTGCGAGCATTTTGAATTCATAGTTATAAGATCCATGGCCTATAGTTTTGGCAACTGAAAAATGTTGTGATCCGATCATAGCGCATGTCAAAATGCTAAGCACAAAGTATCGAACAAAAAATTTGAATTTGAACATCCAGGAACCCGCCAACAATATTAAGACTATCGTGATCATCGCTGCGTAGACCAGGGGGTAAGCTGCGATGCATGCTCTTGCTGTTTTCGGTATGCTGGGTGCTATTTTAAAAAAGTAAATAAGTCCCGGTATCATGATAGTTGTAAGTGAAATCAAAGTAATGATGCGTAGCTTTCTGCTGTCCTTATCGAAAAGTTTCCATAAAACGTAAAATCCATACCATGAAATAAGCAGTACAAGCCAGACCGCAGGTACACAGTAACGTGTATGGCTGTTAATCCGCATGGAGTGTGCTATTATGTAAAAGAACATAAAGACCACTAACGACAACAAGTACCAGTTTTGTTTTATGGCTGCATATACGATGGCAAAGGCCGCACTTGTGCCGGCTATTATTTTGCTGTAAAGATGCAAGCTGGTTATCGCAGTGCCAATGGCAACAGCTTGCTCTCGCGTAGTCGGAGGTATAAATTTCGCTTTTATCGCAGCCGGCAACTGAAAAAGGGATGCATAAATCGTCTGCCAGAGCAAATAGAAATATCGCGGAAAGCCGGTTCTGGTTCTGGTTCCACCTGAGCCTACTTTGTAGTGTCCAATATAATGTACGGTTTTCGTGTCCCTGTAATAATATGTTCCAAACATCCATAGCAGAAAGGGCACTGAAGCAAGTGCTGCCCAGCAGAATGCCTTAATCCGCTGTTTTTTTGTTTTTCTGGTCACCATGTCCATCAGAAACGCGATGAAAATAAGTACAGTAAGTTCATATCGTACTATTGAAGCGATAGAAGCAAAGACATATGCCCAGTTAGAATGCTTGAAAATAAAATAGAAGCTTGCCAGGGTGAAGAAGATCATAGAGGTTTCGGCAATAGGAGACGCCTGGTACCGCATGATCCATGGATTCAGCATCGCAACTACGGCAAACCATATCCCTGCGTTTCCGAGGAGTTTTTTTGCGATCTGCCATAGCAATACGGTATTCAAAACACCCATTATTGCGTTAAGCAACCAACCGGCTGTGAGCGTTGGATGCGCTCCACCGACAAAATGGCTAAGCGTCACAATCAACATACCAAGAACAGGAGTCCGCTTAAAGGTAGATGGGATATTAAAAGCAAGCAATTCTTTTCCTGTGTTTACGAAACCTGAATAATCCGGATTTGGTACTGGAAGGGCACCGAAAAGCCTGATAGATTTGTAAACACCAAACGCAAGTAGAATAATAAGGACGATCATCTCGAATCTCTGCTGAGTTTTCTGGCAATCAACAGGCAGTGTAATCGGTTTTGAGGTATGCTTTTGTGTTGTTTTTCTTCTTTTGCGTCTTGTCACAAAAAATTATCCTTTTAGAAATTCAAGGCCCAAATAGGCGCCAATTAGTTTGCTATCTAATCGGCATCCAGGCAATAAAGTCTTAAGTTAAGGATTTTTCCCCTTGTTTTGTTTGTACATCTGCTTTCGTGTGTTAAACTGGGTTTCCTGTATAAGTTTTCGGTTGGCACTTATCAAGTCG
>CBDUSK010000073.1:0-7185 GCA_965369915.1 uncultured Phycisphaerae bacterium | reverse complement strand
TCAATCGTCGCTTGCTGTCAGCTTGAACTTTGCCAGACTCTCTTTCAGGGCTTCCAGTTGCTCGTACCTCTTCTGTAAATTTATACATTGCAAGGCACCAATTGCTCCAAACAGCAGGGCCGCTGCCACCATAGTATATTCAGGCGGCAACTCGGTTAACTTTATAACGGCGATGCTTATTGATGCGATGATAAAAACGAAGGATATAAACGTGTACAAATTTAACCTCTTAAAGTTTGGCTTTTTCATCATATCATTCCTGTTAAAGCATTCTTACTTTCCGGACAACTAAACATTAAAACAGAACAATAACGTCAAATTGTCAATCTGCGATATACTTTATCTCGGAAATTGCGCGGTTTAACTTAACCGGCTTTACAGAAAGTGCTGGAAAAATAAATACGAAAATAATATTCAGGTCCTATAAAATAACCCCCCGCTCAAAAAGGCGGTTTCCCATTGTAAGCACGGTGGTCCCCGAGCCCCTTCAACCATCACAAAATATTTATACATATGACTCGAAAGCTTCATCTTAATTCACCCCCATTCTTCAAGTTTTATTATACCAGAATCGCCATCAAATGTCAAGGATATATTAAGACAATATTAAGATTTCCCCGCATTTCTTAAAAAACCCGTGTGAAATTGCAATACGCTCCAGATTATAAGCCCTTAAATTTTGCCCAAATAATCCTTTTCTCGTATATAATGCACAAGGTAAAGTCTGTAAAAATGGCAATAAAGGACGGATTTTGATAAAAAGACAGCGAATTTCAATTACAGGCCGCGTTCAGGGCGTCGGATGCCGCCCCTTCATACACTCCCTCGCCGCAAAATTGCATCTGACAGGATGTGTTTATAACGACACAAAAGGCGTCGCCATCGAACTGCAGGGGCCGGAACCCAAAATACAGGATTTTCTTAAGCTTCTCCGTTCCCCAAAGGATTGCCCCGCCCTGCTCGAAATAACCTCAATAAGCAGTGAGGATGTTCCCGTCGTTCCCGGCGAAACCGAATTCCTCATCCGTCAAAGCGATTCGGCCGGAACACCCCTTTCCCAGGTTACCCCTGACATCGCAACCTGCAAAGATTGCCTCAGCGAACTGGCCGACGCCGACGATTTCCGCTATCGCTACCCCTTCATCAACTGCACAAACTGCGGCCCCAGATATTCGATAGTAAAAACCATCCCCTACGACCGCCCAAACACCACCATGGCCGAATTCGCCATGTGCCCGAAGTGCAAGGCTCAGTACACCGACGTTGCCGACAGAAGATTCCACGCCCAGCCCGTCGCCTGCTCACACTGCGGCCCGAAGATATCCCTCACCGACCACACGGGTAAAACCATCGAAACCGACCCCGACAAGGCCATCGCAAAAACCGCGGAACTCCTCCTCGACGGAAAAATTGTCGCGATAAAAGGTGTAGGCGGATTTCACCTCGCCGTCGATGCCCTAAACGACCAGGCCGTCAAAAGACTCCGGCTGCGAAAACGCAGGGACCACAAACCATTCGCCATGATGGCAGCGGCCGTCGAAAAAATAAAAGAATTTGTCCTTCTCGACACCAACGCCGAAAAGATCCTCAAATCCCCCCAAAGCCCGATAGTGCTCTTCCGACAAGATCAGCCTGGCCGCATTGCCCCGTCCGTAGCCGCCGGCGTAAACACCTTCGCCTTCATGCTCTGCTATGCTCCGTTGCATCATCTCCTTTTCGCGGAAAAAGACATCGAAGTGCTCGTCATGACCAGTGCGAACCTTTCCGATGAACCGCTGATCTGCAAAAACCAGATAGCTTTGGAAAAACTCGGCTCTGTCGCAGATGCCTTCCTCATCCACGATAGGGTCATTCACCGTCAACTCGATGATTCGGTTGTTCACTTTATCCATGACAATGTCGCATTTCTAAGACGGGCCAGAGGATACGTCCCTGCCCCCGTCATCATAAAAAAACCCAGCCAGCGTGATATCTTCGCCGCCGGCGCAGACCTCAAAAATACTTTCTGTTTCGTAAGACAAAACCAGTTCATCGTAAGCGAGCACATCGGGGACCTCGAAGATGCCGGCGTCTACAGGCACTATGCCTCCTCCGTCCCCCGCCTGCAAAAGCTCTTCGAAGCTTCACCCCGGGTAGCGGTCTGTGACCTGCACCCGGGATACCTGTCAACACAATACGCACGTTCGCTAAAAGCCGAAAAACTCATCACCGTCCAGCATCACTGGGCACACATCGCCTCGGTGCTCGCTGAATACGATTACCACGACCCCGTCATCGGCCTCGTCGCCGACGGCACCGGCTTCGGAACTGATTCGGCCGTCTGGGGTTGCGAATGCCTCATCGCGTCCCTTAAAGAATTTGAACGCTTCGGGCACCTGGCCTATTACCCGCTCCCCGGTGCCGATAAAGCATCAAAAGAATCCATCCGCCCGCTCCTTGGTCTGCTCAGGGCCTGCTCTGATGGCGATTTATTGGAAAAATACGCCTGGCTCCTCGAACCCATCGAGCCCAATACAAAAAAGCTCAAAGTAATACTCGACCAGCTCGACAAAAACCTCAACACCGTCCAAACCTCAAGCCTCGGAAGGCTCTTCGATGCGGTAGCCGCCATACTCGGCCTGGGCTCTTACAATCATTTCGAGGCCCAGCTGCCGATGGCACTCGAAGCGATCGTAGATGAAAATATCAACCAAACCTATGATTTCCAGATGATCTCGGACTCCGAAAAAACCATCCGGCTCGATTTCCGTAATATCATAGACGGTATCCTGCATGACGTAAAAAATGATATTCTTCCGGGTGTTATATCGGCAAAATTCCATAATACTCTCGCCGGGGCGTTTATGGACTTTGCCGCAAGGGCAAAAGATAAATACGGCCTCAACACCGTTGCATTAAGCGGGGGGGTCTTTTGCAACCGGTATTTGTCGGACCTTTTGATTACTTTGTTGAAAGAAGACGGATTTTCCGTATTATTTAACCGCCTGGTCCCTGCCAATGACGGCGGGATCGCACTCGGACAGGCTGCTATAGCTGTAGAAAACATCCGAAACTTGTAGCCGGAAGATTGAATATGTGTTTAGCGGTACCCGCAAGAATAGTCGAATTAGTGGATGACAAAGCCGTCGCCGACGCTATGGGCAACCGCTGGAGAATAAGGACCACACTCACACCGGAAATCAAACTCGGCGATATCGTCCTGATACACGCAGGATTCGCCATCGCAAAAGTCGACGAAGAAGAAGCAAAAAAAACATGGGAACTGTTCGCAGAGATCGCTGAATTTCAAAACAAACAGCAAAAGGATACTGAAGGGTAAAACATGCTCGAAAGAATATTCAAGGCCCAGACCCTGATGAATACCGCCTGTGATGCGATCGGCAGGGATATCTATATCATGGAAGTCTGCGGAACACATACTGTCTCGGTCTTCCGCAACGGCATAAGGACCACCCTTCCAAAATCCCTTAAACTTCTCTCCGGTCCCGGCTGTCCCGTCTGCGTTACCGACCAGGGATATATCGATATCACCTTAGCTCTCGCAGACCGACCCGACTGCATCGTCGCCACCTACGGTGATATGATCCGCGTCCCCGGAAAAAACGGCTCACTCGAAAAAAAACATCTCTCGAACGTAAAAGTCGTCCTCAGCTCAGAAGACGCTCTCGATCTTGCAAAACAAAACCCCGACAAAACCGTCGTCTTTATTGCTGTCGGCTTTGAGACCACCGCACCTGCCACCGCCGTTGCCGTCGGCCAGGCCCATTCAGAAGGCATCGATAACTTCTGTATCTTCAGCGGCCACAAACTCGTCATCCCGGCCATGGAAGCGCTCCTTACCGAAAAAAACAATAAAATTGACGCCTTCCTCTGCCCAGGCCATGTCAGCGTCATCATCGGCTCCGACGCTTATACACCGATCGTCGAAAAATTTAAAAAGCCCTGTGTCGTAGCCGGATTTGAACCTATGCAGGTCATAGAAGCACTTGCCGAGATCTGCAGACAATTAGTCGAGTGCAGGGCGGATGTCGGTTCTCTCTATGACGCTGTAGTAACCCCGCAAGGTAATACAACCGCTCAGAATATCGTCGATAAATATTTCGAGCCGGTCGACGGGTATTGGCGGGGACTTGGCCCCATCCCGAAAAGTACTTTAAAACTGAAAGACGAATTCAGCAAGTTCGATGCCCTTAAACGTTTCGACATCGACGAAATTCCTACCGAGGACCTCTCCGGCTGTCGATGCGGAGATGTACTCTGCGGACTCATCGAACCGCCCGAATGTGGTATGTTCAAAAACACCTGCACCCCCGACGACCCCGTCGGACCATGTATGGTCAGCACCGAAGGCACCTGCGCAGCATGGTATAAATACGCCGGAAGAAAAAGACGCAACTCATGACTCGAAAACAAAATAAAAAAATACTTCTTGCTCACGGAGGCGGCGGTCGACTCACCAATGACCTCATCGCTAACACCATCGTCCCGAAATTCTCGAACGATATCCTTTCGAAGCTGACCGACTCGGCCGACCTCGACCTTCCTTCGGCCTCCGTCTGCTTTACCACCGACAGCTACGTCGTCAAACCACTGTTTTTCAACGGCGGTGATATCGGAAAACTTGCCGTCTGCGGAACCATAAACGACCTCGCCGTAGCCGGCGCAAAACCTCTTGCCCTTAGCTTTTCGCTGATAATCGAAGAAGGTTTCGAATTGAATACCCTCGAAAAGGTACTCACCAGCGCCGCCCAGGCGGCCCGAGACGCTGACGTTTTGATCGTTACCGGCGACACCAAAGTCGTTGAGACCGGCGCCGCCGACGGACTCTTTATAAACACCGCCGGCCTCGGAACAAAACTTCCCGGCGCCGACCTGTCCTTCCGGAGAGTTGCCCCGGGCGATAAGGTCATCGTAAACGGTACCATCGGCGACCACGGCATGACCATAATCTCACAAAGAGAAGATATAAAATTTGATTCGCCGCTGCAAAGCGATTGTGCCCCGCTCGCGGACCTTATCTCCAAACTCATGAAAGACCCCGGCCCAGTTAAGTTCATGCGCGACCCCACACGCGGAGGACTTGCTGCAACTCTAAACGAGATCGCTTCCGCCGCCGACTGTGATATGGAACTTAACGAAACCGACATCCCCATCGACCCGACCGTCCAGGCCGCTGCCGATATGCTCGGCTTCGACATCTTGAATATCGCCAACGAAGGAAAGGTCGTTATCGTCGTCGCAGAAGATTCCGCCCGCGACGTCCTTAAAATATGCCGCTCTGACCCCCTCGGAAAAAATGCCGCTATAATAGGAACCGTCCGCAAACCACAAGGCGCACCCGTCGTCGAACTCATTACAAAGATAGGCGGCAAACGCATAGTACAGACACCGTATGGCCGTGAATTGCCGAGGATTTGCTGATGCACGAAACCATGGTCGCACAAACTGTTCTCAAAATGATACTTACCGAAGCAGCGAAGATCA
This sequence comes from uncultured Phycisphaerae bacterium, assembly GCA_965369915.1. Classification (GTDB taxonomy): domain Bacteria; phylum Planctomycetota; class Phycisphaerae; order Sedimentisphaerales; family Anaerohalosphaeraceae; genus CBDUSK01. The sequence goes on along the minus strand of CBDUSK010000073.1, from coordinate 1,701 downwards.
ACGCAAAACCACTGTCCGCTAAAATTTCCTGCGGCCAGCTTAACCCCATAAACGAAGAGATCTTGAATTTCGCCTTTGAAGTCGCCGCAAAAAACACCGTTTGCCAGGGCATGAAACTAAACATAGTCCACATCCCACTCAAAGCCACGTGCAAAAAATGTGGCAAAACTTACGATTTTAATATATACTCCCCCGTCTGTGCGGGCTGCGGCAGCACCAGGTTCGATATCGGCTCAGACGCGCCGCTCCTGCTCGAAGAAATTGAATTCGAGGATAACTGAATTGAAGGTCTCGCTGAACAAAAAGATACTGGACAAAAACGAAGAATGCGCACTCCGCAACTCCGACTTCTTTACAGAAAACAACGTCCTCTGCCTGAATATGATCTCCTCGCCCGGCTCAGGAAAAACTACGATACTTTCAAAGACGATCCTTGAACTCACCGACAAAGCAAAGATCGGTGTCATCGAAGGCGATATTAAAACTGATACCGACGCCAAAAAAATAAGAGCGACCGGTGCACCTGCTGTGCAGATCGAGACAAAAGGCGCCTGCCATCTTTCCGCTGAGCAGGTTACCGGGGCAATGACCTCAATTCCCGCCGCCGACCTCGATATCGTTTTCATCGAAAACGTCGGCAACCTCGTATGCCCATCTTCTTTCGACCTGGGAGAGCAATTCAGGGTGGTGGTGCTCTCGGTCCCCGAAGGAGATGACAAACCCGCAAAATACCCCGGCACTTTCGCAAAAGCCGATGTTCTGCTCGTCAACAAGATCGATCTCCACGAACATATAAACTTTGACATCGAACGTGTGATAGCTGATGCTAAAACACTGAACGAAAATATCATTATCTTCAGAATATCAGCTCTTACCGGCGAAGGCATGGATAACTGGTGTAATTGGCTGCTCGAACAAATTAAAAAAAGCTGATTATCAAAATATTAAGGAGGATCTTTATGCATCCCGGAAAAGCTGTGAATGTTAGCGGAATTTGTATCTTCATTTTACTAACCTCGTTGTGCCTTTGCACTTTTACCGGCTGTATCGCTTACGCTCCTGTCGAAGACCGTATCATGACCAAATGGGCCGGGGATGTACGCCCCGATAACGCCCTCCCCGAATACCCCCGCCCGCAGATGGTACGTGATGACTGGTTAAATCTGAACGGCTTATGGGATTATGCGATAAGACCAAAAGGTTCCGCTAAGCCGGCCGATTTTGACGGAAAAATACTGGTTCCTTTCCCTGTCGAATCCGCTTTGTCCGGAGTTGCCAAACCGGTTGGCAAAAAAAACAACCTCTGGTACAGGCGAACCTTTAATGTGCCTTTCGGATGGAAAAGCAAACGTACTCTTCTTCACTTTGGAGCTGTCGACTGGGAGACAACAGTATGGCTTAATGGGGTGAACTTAGGTTCTCATAAAGGCGGCTACGATGGTTTTTCTTTTGACATAACCGATGCATTGAAAGCAGCAGGACCCCAGAAACTTGTTTTGAGCGTCTGGGACCCGGTCGATGCAGGCACTCAGCCCCGTGGCAAACAAGTAAGAAAACCATCTGGTATCTGGTACACCTCCGTTACCGGTATCTGGCAGACGGTCTGGCTTGAGCCGGTTCCGGAAACTTATATTAGTTCGTTCAAAGTCGTTCCCGACATCGATACCGAACATGTTACTATTGATATAGATCATATCGGCA
>CBDUSK010000072.1:0-7372 GCA_965369915.1 uncultured Phycisphaerae bacterium | reverse complement strand
ATCGAGCCTGGAATGTCGATCCTCAGCGTGAATCGACAGGAAGTTAGTTCCGTAAAGGAATTTAACGACGCTCTGAAGGAATCCGCCAAGACCAAAGAGGCAGTGCTGCTTGTCAAATATGATCGCTTCGCATGGTGGGTCGTTTTGCCGCTTGAGTAAATATTAACAAATAAAAAACGGACCGCTCGCGCTATCGGCCTAATAATTCTGTGTTATCGAGGCGGTAAGTTCCGCTAACCTGCTGCGCGTTTCCGGGTCCGTATGGTTAAGCCCGTCGATCTTACCGAACGCATGCAGGACGGTCGTGTGGTCCCGCCCCCCAAGATGCCCCCCGATCTCCTCAAGGCTGTGCTTTGTCAGTTTCCGAGCCAGATACATGCATATCTGACGCGGCAGCGCGATACTCTGGCTGCGTTTCCTGCTTTGCAGGTCCGCCAGTCGAACATCGTAGTAATTCGTTACCACATCTATTATCTCGGTAATAGTTACGTTCTTCCGGGCCAGACCTTCCTGCGGCTCCAGTGCTTTTTTAGCCATCTCAAGGGTCACTTCTTCACCCGATGTCTTGGCCGTGGCGTAAATGATCGTTAACGCTCCTTCAAGCTCCCTTATGTTCGCCTGGACCTTACTGGCTATATACGACGCTATCTCTTCGGATATATCCAGCCCCCGAAGGTGTGCCTTCTTCAGAACGATCGCGATCCGAGTTTCATAACTGGGAGCATCGATCCGGGCCACAAGACCCCATTTGAACCTGCTTATCAAACGTTCCTCAAGCGACGGCAACTCCCCCGGGGCACAGTCCGCCGTCAAAACGATCTGTTTGCGGTTGTTGTAAAGGGCGTTGAAAGTGTGAAAAAATTCCTCCTGGCTTTGCTCTCGCTCGCGAAGGAACTGAACATCGTCGATCACCAGAAGATCGACCGTGCGGAACTTGCTTTGAAACTCCTGCAGTTTACCTTCTTCGATCGCGACGATAAACCTGTTGACAAATTCTTCGCAGCTTAAAAACCTGATCGACGCTTTTGGGAATTTCTTCCTCGCTTCCTGGCAGATCGCGTGCTGAAGATGCGTTTTGCCCAGTCCTACGCTGCCGTACAAAAAAAGCGGGTTGTAAGTATTCCCCGGGGAATGGCTCACCGCTACGCAGCTTGCATGGGCCAGACGATTGCATGGACCCACCACGAAACTCTCAAACGAATAATCGGGGTGAAGTTTCAATGACCATTGTGATTCTTCGTCTTCCAAATGGGAACGGGCCATGTCCGTAACGCTGAACTTAGTGCCCACAAGATGGCCGGTTACGCCCTGGGCGGCTTTGGTAAAATTCGCAAGACAATTCTCTCGCAGGTACCGGGCCTTGGACTCGTCCGGACAGCCTATCTCCAAAAGGCCGCCGTCGAATTTAAGAAGTACAAGTTCGTCAAACCATTTACGTGTATTAACAGGATCAACGGCCTTGGCCTGATCGAGTATGTTGAAAAAAACTTCTGCTGTATCCTGCATTGTCAAACTTTTCCCCTTATATCACAGTCCCTTAAACACCGGTAGATCTCGAAATGCAAACGACACTTACAGAATGGTACAAAAAAAGATTAACTGATTCCCTGCTGTACGAGTCAGCTTCGAATTGCCCTCCTTGGCCCAACGACTGATAAACTCTAATACCAGCAAGTATCTTTGTCAAAGAAAATTATCTTACAATCGCACATTTTTCTTAAAAATTTAATCGGACAATTTTCGTACCAGAGTCGCCCACCTTATGAAATTAATTTAAAATTTTCCTGTTTCGATTTTTTGACAAAATCACTGCAGAAATCACCTAAAATATATTTCTTTACTTGAAATATGTTAAGATATTTGCGAAACTTCTGCATAAAGTTAAATTAGGGAATTTAACCGGGCGTCAAAGAAGGCGGGCGACTCGCACTTTCCGGCTCAGGGCGTACTTTTTCGGAGTTTATATGGGAATTTTCACAAAGTCCGTACAATATCTAAGGGACCGCCTCGGGAAGACTCGAAACAAAATAACTTCCAGCTTGTCGGCAGTACTCACCATCGGCAGAACTATCGATAACGATCTGCTCGACGAGCTTGAAGAGACCCTTATAAGCGATGATATTGGTGTTGAAACTACTGATAAGCTCATCTCTGACCTGCGTGAAGCATACCGGTCCAGAAAAATCGGAAAAAGCGAAGACATTGTCCCCTTTTTAAAGGAACACATGAAAAGCTATTGGCCGGATCAGGACAGAGGGCTGCACTTAGCGGATTCCGGGCCGACGGTTATCCTGATCGCTGGCGTCAACGGTTCCGGCAAGACCACCAGTATCGCGAAGTTAGCTTATGTTTTGAGCCGAAACAACGAAAATGTCATCGTTGCGGCCTGTGACACCTTCCGCGCCGCCGCCGTAGAGCAGCTGAGCATCTGGGCAGAACGCATCGGCGTCCAGATCGTCAAACACAAGTCCGGTTCCGACCCGGCCGCCGTTGCTTACGATGCCTGCCAGGCCGCGATCGCCAGAAAAGCCGACTACCTCATTCTCGACACCGCCGGCAGACTCCATACTCAAAAACACCTGATGGACGAGCTGACAAAGATAAGAGATGTTGTCTCCAGGCAGATCCCCGGCGCCCCGAACGAAGTATTGCTCGTTCTCGACAGCACCACCGGCCAGAACGCCATCGTCCAGGCTAAAATGTTCACCAAGGCCATCGACGTTACCGGCATTTTTCTCGCCAAGCTCGACGGAACCGCCCGCGGCGGTATCGTCATCGCCATAAAAGACATGCTCGATATCCCGGTTAAATTCATCGGCCTGGGTGAAAAACCCGAAGATATCGCGGAATTTGGCCCCGAAGAATTCGTCGAGGCGCTGTTCAATTAATAAAAGGTGCGCAGTGTTATCCTGCGGGGACGGATATTTCGCGGATATGTACCTGACCGTTTATATCTTCGGATAGTTACCGAGGTAATGAGTCTCCGGCAATCCTCCCGTAAGAGGCATCGCGTACTCTTTAAAGGCTTCGGTTACGCCGTTACCGGCTGCGTTGATATATTCATCGAGCAGCGGCTTGGTGTGCTCGGCGACGTTGGCAAGGTCGGTGCGGAATAGTTCGACCGCGTAATCTTTGCCCCGGCTGAGTCTTTTCATCGCGACCGAACCGCTCTGCTGGCTTACTGAATACTTAACCGCTTCGACGCCGCACCGCCGGGCCTCGTCGACATCGGTGGCGGACTGCAGACCCGCAAAACTCCTCTGCAGGTAACCGAAAGTGTCGGCCCGTACCCTGCCGATCTTTAGCTTGGTCTTTATATGCCCGGCTAAAAAGTCCGCCAATGCCCCCGTACCCGAAAGCTGAATATTACCGTGGGCGTCCTTCTCAGCGTCTTCGTTGAGTTTTTTCGCCCATAACTTGTTATCCTCTGCCCGGATACCCTCACTTACTGCCACCACGCATCTTCCGAGCTTTTTATATACACCGTCGATATCGGCTATAATCTTTTCCATTGAGACCGGTCTTTCCGGCAGATAGATCAGGTGCGGGCCGTCGTCGTCCCTTTGCCTGCCCAGGGTCGCAGCCGCTGTCAGCCACCCGGCGTCCCTGCCCATTATCACATCGATCTTTACTCCCGGCAGGGCACGGTTGTCGAGGTCGTCGCCCATGAGGGCACAGGCGACAAATTTAGCAGCGGTGCCGTAACCGGGACAGTGGTCCGTTACCCTCAGGTCGTTGTCAACGGTCTTGGGGACGTGAAATGCCTTTAAGTCATATCCGATCTCTGCGGCCATGTTATTAATAATAAAGCATGTGTTGGCCGAGTCGTTCCCGCCGATATAGAAAAAGTGGCTGATATCATATTTCTTAAACACTCCGAGTATCTTTTGGCAGTATTCATCGTCCGGCTTATCCCTGCTGGAACCAAGTGCCGCCGACGGTGAGGCCGCGACCTTTTCCAGAACATCGCCTGAAAGGTCCGTCAAGTCGATAAAGTCCTCGTTGATGATCCCTCTTACCGCGTGGACCGAACCGTAAAGCTTGTCGATACCGCTGTGATCTTTAGCTTCTTCGATAACCCCGACCAGCGAGGCGTTGATCACGCCCGTCGGGCCCCCGGACTGACTGACAATCGCATTTGCCATTTCTTTGCCTTTCCTGACATATCTGAATTATTATCGATCTAAAATATGCTGCAGGGAGATGATTATAACTTTTCCGCCCCGGCAAGCAAGAACAAAGCCGGGTTTTGGCCTCATTCTACACTTACAGCACAACCGGGCTTAAGAAAATACAGCCATCGACCCGCAATTTTTTTCTCAAGTATCGCAGAGGCCGCCTTTGCGTAAAGCCGCAACTGTTCGTAATAACTCTCTGCGCGCCGGTTGAGATTATCCGCGTTTACATTATCCGTCTTAAAATCGATGATGACCAGTCCGGCCGGCGTCGGTATCACCATATCGATTATGCCCTGTACGATGACGCTTTCTTTGTCCGCGCGGCCGCCCAGTTCCGGGTCGTCATACGCAAAGGTAAACTCCCACTCCCGTTCGAGACTGTCTTTGTTCTCGATCGCTGATCTGCCCAGGTCGCTTTGGAAAAACTTTACTATCGAATCGCGGTCTATCTTTTCAGACAGTTCTTCGGTAAGTTTATTTTCACTTACAAGTTTCTCTGCCGCCATGCGAATTGACTGAGGCGTGACCTCTTTTGTCAGATCGAGTTCTTTTATCACAAGATGCGTCGCCGTACCTGTCAGTTTGCCGTCTGTCTTTTCTGCGTCTTTTTCTTTAAGGACAGCTTTAGGAACCCTGGTTAACGAATTTGTAAGATCAGCTTTGGCGAATTCATCTTCCGAGTGTGTCAACTGGCTTACAGAACTTTTGGCCTGCAGTTTTGTCAGCTCTTCGAACGGATACCGCCAACTCAAAGAGTCCCTGGCCTTTGATAAAAGTTCTCTGCCGCTCTTTATGGCACTATCGCCTGGTTTACCGAGGCCTGTTGACTTTTCTTTCGCTCTCTGCAATATTGCCGCCGTCATTTCGTTAAGCTCGTCGAGTTCGACCCTTTCTGCGCGGTAAAGCTCTGTACTTACAGCGTTTTTCGGGCCGTCTTTATCAAACAGCTCTTTAAGTTCATCCGAAGCGCCGAATCCGTGCAGTATCCACTCGAATGGGCATTTCGCCGACCTTAACTGCCAGTGCCGTACCGCCTCATCGCCGGGAACCTGACAACTCGTCAGTATATCGGCGCACGCCTTTGTTTTTTTCGATGCGCACAAGATGAGTCTTTCCCGTGCCCGCGTCATCGCGACGTAAAGTATCCGCATCTCCTCGGCCAGCGTCATATTGAGTTTTTCTTCGGCGATGACCTGGTGGGCGATACTGCTTAGCTTCGTTTTCGAGACAGGTTCGACTATCCTTAACCCCAGCGCATTTTCTTCGTCGATAAGACAATCTTCCCGCGAGTCGGTCGTATTGAACTTTCGGTTAAGCTCGGCCAGGAACACCACGGCGAACTCAAGCCCCTTGCTCTTGTGAACACTCATTATCCTGACCGCGTTTTCGGTGCTGTCGGCCTGAGCCGGGGCCCAGTCGCGGCCCTGCTTAAGAAGTCTTTCGATAAACTCGACGAACCGGGTAAGCGAGCCCGTCTGCGAGCCCGAAACAAAACCCTCGAACTGGATCGCCCGGTCGTGCATTTTCAAAAGATTAGCCTTGCGCTGCCTGCCGTTCGGAAGCGCCGAGACAAACGAAAGATAACCGGTCTGCCTGTATATCTGCCAAAGCAGGTCGGAAAGACTTCCCTGCCGTCCCTGCCTGCGCCATCGCTGGATCCTGCTCAAGGTTTCGGTTATCTTTTTCCGAAGCGTTTTGTCTTTTCCGCTTTTACCGTATTGTACGACACAGTCATAAAAGTCCTTTTCAGATCCGGCCTCACTGCCGCTGCCGCGTATCATCGCAAGTTCCGTATCGGTTATCTTGAAAAAGGGACTTCGCAGCACCGCGGCAAGTTCGATGTCCCGCTGCGGATTATCCAGCACCTTCAAAAGCGAAATGCTGTCGGTTATCTCGGTCTGGGCAAAATAACCCGCCGAGCTTTGACTGTTCACCGGTATCCCCGCTAATCTCAGCACCTCTACATATTCGTTTGCTCTTCCGGCCGGGGAGCGCATTAAAATAACGATATCGCGGTAATCGACATCGCGGTAATCGTCCGAGAGCTTATCGTAAACTTTAAACTCCGCCTTGCCGCTTGCGGTTCCTACCATCTGTTTTATGCGTTTCGCGATAAACCCCGCCTGCCGCTGACTCGCGCTTACGGTCCCGGTATCTCCCGTCCCTTTGCGGTCTTCGGCTTCTTCGTCCGGGACCGCCTCGTTGAGTACATACATTTCCACCAACGGTTCTGCCTGCTCGAAAGTCTTATAATCAAAGCCAGGTGTCAAAAATGCCCTCTTGTCATAATTCATCAACGATACGGATTTGGTCATTATCCTGCTGAAGACCGCATTGGCAAAATCAAGCACCCCTTTTCGCGAGCGGAAATTATCGCTCAGGTCAACTCGCAGCGGCACATTTTCGGCTCCCGTTCTTTCCGATGCGCCTTTCAGGCGTTCCAGGAATATCTCCGGCTTTGCCTGCCGGAACGCATAGATACTCTGCTTGACATCGCCGACGACAAAAACATTTTTACCTCCGCTGACCTTATCGAGGATGCTTTGCTGAAGGGCGTTAATGTCCTGGTACTCATCTACAAAAATATATTTGAACCTGCTGCGAAGCTTTTCGGCTATCGAATCGTTCTCGTCCAGCAGCCGAAGCATAAGGTGCTCCAGGTCGGCAAAATCAAGACAGTTCGACTGTCTTTTCGCCAGGCTGTAACGTCTGTCAAACCGCTTGACAAGTTCGGCCATCACTTTGGTCTGCAATCCCGCCGAAGGTGCTACCACCCGCTCGTAGTCGGGATCGATCACCGCAAGGGCGCGAAGTTGGCTGAGGGTTTTGATCGCTTTTTTAGCGGGGGCCTTTACCAGGTCGGCTGTATCGGCGGAAATATTTTTAGGCCTGGTTTTGAACCTCCCCGCGGCGTATTCGGCGATCTGCTTGACACATTTTTTAAAGTCTCCGGCTTCTACAGCCTTGATACAATCGTTCGCCGGTCCGAGATAATCATCGGTTATCTGCTCGGCCAGGTAGCCGCCCGTAAACTTTTCGTCAAGCAAGATCGAATATTCAAACTGCGATCTGCATTCCTTAAGCTTATTTAAAATGATCTGTTTCTGCTTTTCGGCAAGTCCCGACGCCGAAAGAGCGGTTAATTCGGCAAGTTCATCCGCTCGCTCGTACCACCGATCGCGCCGAACCACGCT
>CBDUSK010000071.1:0-7467 GCA_965369915.1 uncultured Phycisphaerae bacterium | reverse complement strand
GGTATCACGACCGATGTTGTTGCTGAATATAAGGCCGGGTAAAAGTGAGTTTATTCGTAAGGGTCAAAAAATGACGATAACTTTTCACTGCGAAAAATGCAAGAAGCAGATCAAAGCTCCCGACAACACCGGCGGGAAATGGGGCAGCTGCCCGCACTGCAAACACCGTTGTTATGTGCCTTCGCCGCCCGATGACAGCGAAGAACAACTTACGCTTGCGCCGATCGACGAAAACGAAGAAAATAAATATCATGAAATAATGCGGGAAACCTTTGATCTGACCAGGAATATACTGAGTGAAACCGATGTTCCGAAAGAAGATAAAGATGCCCGGCCGGGGGCTAATGAGTATAATGAGCGGGAACTTATCAAGAATATAATATTCTATCTGCGACAGATGGCCGACGGCAAGCTTGACCAGGCACAAACAACTGCCGAATACATCAAGCACTTCAAAAAACAGGCACAGGACCTTTTAAAGAGGATAGCCCGTACGGAAAGACCCGAGCCGGAACTGGCTGATATCGCACCAACAGTGCTCAAAGGGTTAATAAAAAATCTTTCGTCGCAGCTTTGATCGATCAGTAAAAACCGTTCTTTTAAGCCGTTCAAGCTCAATTTCCTATCTGGTCGACTTTGGCTGCGAATATAAAATCGCTCTCGTGTAGCCCGTTTATCTTGTGCGTCCAGACTGTCAATTTCACCATGCCCCATGCCAGGTAGATATCGGGATGGTGTCCAACTGATTCTGCCAGTTCGCCGACTTTGTTGGTAAAATCAAGCGCCTGCCGAAAATTCTTAAATTTGAATTCCTTCTCGATGTGGTGCTCGGCGACTACCTGCCAGCCTTGAGTCAACTGATCGAGAAACGGTTGTATCTGGCTCCCCTTTAACGGCTCAACTCCACCCTGACAGGGCTCACAACTGCTCTGTGCCAGATCGACCGGGCATTTTTCATTATCGCTCATGACCTTGTCCCCTTACTGATTTTGTCTGTTTCCCACACACATCAACATTAATATCATTATTACTACGTGCAATACGATAAAGATGGGCCAGGAAAAATACGATCTGTAATCCGCTTCTGTGATACCCCGCCCGGCGACACAAAAACAGATCACGATCAAGATCGCCGTGATGATAAAAGCAATGCCCCTTACACGTGTAACGTTAAGAACTCTTTTGCCGAGCAGTATCGCTGAAATAAACAGCATAGTCACCGATGTGATGACCGGCGCCAGAACCGGTCCCGCCCAGGCAGCCGGCATCAGGAACAGTACGTCCCAGTCCATGATCGAAACAGGCCAGCCAATTAAGACTTTCAGCCAGATATAGTAAAAAATATCCCAGACCGCAAAGATGATCATGAAATATGCCAAACGCCGCCGGAAATCCCGTGCGATAAGTAATGAAGCCGTCAGGATAAGGACAAGAGTTGCCGCTTCTCTGCCTATTTCGATCAGAAGAAAAGGGCCAAAGCCTTCGATAGTGCTGAAATCCGCAAGAGGGAAAACAAAACCCTGCTCGTAGAACAGCGCGCGAAGATAAACAACTACGGTCGCTTCTATATACGCAAAAGCAACTGAAAAAAACGAGACAGTTAGTACACGCCTGCGCAAAGATTTATCGGTTTCGCAATCCATAACAATTTATCTTAGCATAATATATTTTAGCGGCAAATCTTTTTTGAGATGACCGCCGCCAGTAAGTAACACGCTAAAGCTGTGAACATCAATATTTTAAAACCCTGCCAGACCGCAAGGGATGTGCCGAGAACCGCAGCGGTTACAGAGGCAAAACCATTGAGCCCCCATGCCCACGGGACCAGGGACGGATTTGTTCTGCCGATCTCGGTAAGAGCAGCCGGAAAAGGAATGCCCATAAAAAAGGCCAAAGGAGCACAGACCGCCAGCGCAGAAAGGCCCCTGCCGACGATACCAAACCCGATAAGAGTGTCAAACGCATAATTAAACAAACATATTTCAAGTACACCGATGATAATGACAATGGCCGCAGCGGTCCGTATCTTCGTAACCGGTCTTAGCTTAAGCCCTGCACAAACTAAGGAGCCGCAACCTGAAAAAACCAAAAACGCCGTCAGGGTAACCGCAACTCCGAAAACGGGATGACCGATCAACAGTGTCATCTTCTGAATAAAACCCATTTCCAGAAACATATACGCAAGGCCGAGCAATAGAAAATACAGCGCGGAAAGTACTTTCCCCCCGGAAGCGGATCTAACGGACCCTGCAAAGGACAAAGGCCCAAGGATGAAAAGTCCGCTGATGATAACGGCCTGGACCAACGTAACTATCAGGATCAAGGACCCCCATTCAGAGTACGGAAGCCAGTTACGCCCTACCGAACGGATCAGATGGGGTAGGGCCTTCCATTTTAAAAAATCAAAGAAGTACGGACGGTCATCTGTCGCAGGACGGATGTGATAAACATAGTCCCTGAAAAAACTTTCGGCATCTTCGCCAAGGATCTCCCGGGCGGTCCGGAAATATATCGGTTCTTCGAGAATATGGAATTTATTCGCCTGTTGAGGTTCCATCCCGGGCAAATGGACCAGGTCGAACCGACGGTCCAGGCAGAAGCGCCTGACCGAAGAGATCCGGTCTTTGTCCAAAGGCTCGGGGCAGACAACGATAGTAGCCGTCGCCCAACTGCGGACCATAATAATATGATTTGCCGGTTCTGAAATTTTGCGCCTGCGAAGAACCCGCTCAACCGTTGCAAGCATTTTAAGGCTGTCCCGGGGAGGGTTTTTCAGTGTTCTGGTTATGCTGAGCAGGCCGTTCGGGGTCAATCTGTCAAGAGCCTTGTCAATAGCTTCAACGGTGTAAAGATGACTTTCGTTAAGGGCGTAAAGACCCGCAGGCCCGGCGGTAAACGAATCGAGCATTGATATCTGGATAATATCGAATTGTTCGGGTGTACTTTGAAGAAAGCTTCTTCCCTCCGCTGAAATTATTTTGACTTTCGAATGGTTATAAATACCGGATGCAAGTTCGCCGAATTGTTCACGAAGCAGTTTGATCGTCTGAGGATTCATCTCGACAGCGGTAATACTCCGGGCATTTAAAAATAAGGCCTGCCCAAGATCGCTGCCTCCCCCTGACCCTATGATGCAGACATCGGATTCAGGAAATAAATGATACGGCAAAGCCGATGTTATATGATCGTAACACTTCAGGTCATTGATATTATCGAAATGACAGATCATGGACACCCCGTCTGCGTCACTGATCAGCGCCGCCTGTTCGGGGATCGGGCCCTGATAGTTGATGCTCAGGCCGGGAATATACCGTATAGTCGCCGCCTTGATAATATCCAGCCTTGCCAGCGGACTGTAGACCGTGGCAAGTGTCTGTGAATCCGGCAGAGATCGATAATAAACGATCGATTTATTTTCAGAGATCCTTATCGTTAGTTCCAACGGTCCGCCGGGCCTGAAAAGGACAAATACTGCTAACCCGCAAACCAATGTTACTAACGATGTTCGAATGGATATCGCCCAGGCGGCAATAAAGGCCCCGGCAAAGACAACGGCACTTAGGACCAACAGTAAATTCTGCGGACTATGCCCATACATAATAAAAACGATCCCGCCCGCTCCGAGTCCCGAACCGAACATATTGAAGAAATACAGCCAATACGACTTGTCAGGCCTTGAGGTAAACGCGAGACAAATGCAGCCGCCGGCAAAAAAGAAAGGTATAAAAAACAGAAGATAGTAACCCAGCAGATAAACTACCTGTCTCGGATCCCAGACCAGCCGCAACTGGTCAAAAGGAAGTTTCTGGGCAATAAAGAAAACCGCAGGTATCGACACCGCAAAACCAAGAACAAAACTCCAAAGAGCTTTCTGGAAATGCTTTCTGAAAAAGTTCTGAGCAACAGTTATCACCGTCCCGCTGCTCCCGAAACCAAGCAACGCGGTACTGATGACAAGATATGCAAAATGGTGCCAGTGGGCGATCGATAACGATCTGACCAAAACAAGTTCAAGGCCGAGAGCCGCCGCCGATACGAGAAAAACGATCAATGACAGTATGATCATTTGTCAACCGGACCTCCGGGTTTTACTTTACTGATTCTGCCAACCATCGGCACGAACCTTACGGGCAAAAGCTGCCTGCTGGTGATATTGCCCTCGTCATCTTTTTCGATCAGCACCAGGGTCTGCAAGCCATAAGGACTTCCTAAAGGCAGGATCATCCGTCCGCCCGCTTTTAGCTGTTCGAGCAAAGGCGGAGGCACTAATCCTGCCGCTGCCGTGATTATGATCACATCGAACGGTGCCTTTTGGCCCCAGCCGAAATATCCATCTCCTGCTTTTACAAATACGTTTGGATATCCGAGTTCCTTTAATCTGCTTTTGGCGGACTTGGCAAGAGGTTCTACTATTTCGATGGTATAAACTTCCCTGGCAATCTCGGCGCAGACCGCAGCCTGGTACCCGGAGCCGGTACCTACTTCCAGCACTTTGAAATCAGGCTTGAGTTTTAAGAACTCGGTCATATAAGCTACAATGTACGGCTGGCTGATAGTTTGGCTGTAGCCGATAGGTAAAGGGTGGTCATTGTAGGCCTGACGCTGATCGCCCCTGCGGACAAATGCGTGACGGGGTACGGTTTCAAGGGCCTTTAATACAGAAGTATCATCGATGCCTCTTCGATGGATCTGCCTTTCAACCATATTTTTTCGCTCGGTAAGTCTTTGCGAAAAAGCGGCGTGAGTATGAACAGGCAGGCTTAAATTCGGATCGGTTTTTTCGGTTTTGTCGATACCAGCAGCACCTTTATCAACATAACCTTGAGCCTGAGCTTTTAAGCCCTTTTTTCTACTGTTTAAGTGAGAGGTAACAACAGTAATGACAACCGCACATAAAAAGAGCGTAACTAAGAAGATCAATAGCCGATTTCGATAAGACTTTAACGATATTGGACACATTTTCCCGCCCTTTTTGTTTAGCCTCTTACAATGGTCTCCGGTCTTTATCGGCATTATATCATAATTTTACAGTATTGCCATAAACTTATGATATAAATCACTTGGCTTTGTCATTGGTTTTTGATATAATGCCGACCCAAATTCGAGACAATGATTTATCAGGAGTAAAATCGATTATGAGTGAATTTTCTGTAAGTCCATCCGGAGAAAAATTTCCTATCCCTGCCCAGGCCGAATATGCCGCGGAACTTGAAAGGCTTGAGTCCCTCGTCGAAGCGGCCCGTAAGGAAGACGCCGAAATCGTGGTCGTAATGGGAGTTGGTTTTGTCGGAGCCGTAATGGCAGCGATCGTCGCTGACACGGCCGACAAAAAGACCGGTAAACCAGGCAAGTTCGTCATCGGCTGTCAGCGGCCAAGCACACGCAGTTACTGGAAAATACCTCTTCTGAACCGAGGACAGTCACCGGTAAAAGCCGAGGACCCCGAAGTGGACCCGATGATATCCCGATGCGTTCTCGAAAAAAAGACTCTCATAGCCACCTACAACAGTGACTGTCTGAAATTAGCCGACTGCGTCGTCGTCGATGTCCAGTGCGACTATACCAAGCGGGACCTCGGCAACCTCAGGACCGGTCAGGCGGAGATGAAAGCCCTGGAAGCAACGATCAGGACTATCGGCGAAAAAGTGCAGCCGGATTGTCTGACCCTTATAGAAACCACTGTCGCGCCCGGAACGACCGAATTCGTCGCCTGGCCCATAATGAAAAAAGCATTCAAGGCCCGAGGTATAGAAACCGAGCCGCTGCTGGCACACAGTTTTGAACGGGTAATGCCGGGCAAGGAATATATCTCTTCGATCCGCGATTTCTGGAGGGTCTGTTCCGGCTGTAACCACGAAGCACGAAAGCGAGTGGAAAAGTTCTTAACAGAAGTGCTGAACACCGAAGATTATCCTCTCACCGTGATGGACCGTCCTATTGAGTCTGAGACGACAAAGATCGTTGAGAACTCTTATCGGGCGACCATACTCGCTTATCTGAACGAGTGGAGTCTCTTCGCCGAGCGAAACGGAGTCGACTTGATAAAGGTCATCAACGCCATCAAAATGCGCCCGACCCACAGCAACATGATATTCCCGGGACCCGGTATTGGCGGTTATTGTCTCCCAAAAGACGGCGGACTGGGTTACTGGGCCTACAAACATATCCTGGGTTTCGACGACGATATTTTCAAGATCACCACTGCCGCTATTGACATCAACGATACACGGGGCCTGCACGTGGCAACTCTTACGCGAGATGCCCTTCGCAATATGGGCCGCTATATCGCAGGAGCAAACGTCTTGCTTTGCGGCGCAAGCTATCGACAGGATGTCGCTGATACCAGGTACAGCGGTTCGGAAATAGTCATCCGAAAACTGACCGAGATGGGAGCGGAGATGAAGGTCCATGACCCATACCTTGAACACTGGTATGAACTGGAAAAACAGGAAACCTATCCTGCACCGGGGCATTCATGGTCGAGGTTCTTCCATAACCAGCAGGGCCTGGAAAATATTTGTATCGAAAAAGACCTGTCAAATGCATTAAAGGATGTCGAAGCGATGATCCTGGCCGTTCCTCATTCTCCTTATCTTGACCTCGACCCCGAAACAATAGTCGATTGGGCAGGCGCTCCGATCGCGGTAATTGACTGCTTCGGTATTCTCCAAGACGACAAGATAACCAGGTATTTCGAATTAGGCTGTGAAGTAAAGGCTCTGGGCAGAGGTCACATCCAGAGAATAAAGGACCAGGTCCGCAGCAAAACACAAAGATAAAATAACCTGATCAAAATTAGACGACACTTCGTATTTCGGCGCTTACGGTTCCCCCTTCGATCTGAATATACGCATATCGGCCGAGATGGAACGGACCGGGATTGATCACTACCGTATCTCCGATACTGTCAACTCCCGCTGCTTCGTGAATGTGACCTGAGATCGCAAGAAGCGGCTTGTTTTTTTCAATAAAATCCCGGATCGCAATACTGCCGGTGTGCTGGTCTCCCCCGACAGTATCGACTTTCGTGCCCCAGGCCGGCTGATGAGTCATAAGTACGAACGAATTTCCCGAAGAGACTTCGGCTTCCATACCGGCAAGGAAGATCTGGAAGTCCTTGTCAGGCGATTCGTTTAACGTCTTACCCGGACAAGGCAGCGAACCGCCTATGCCGGCAAAGTTCACCCCTTCGATATTTACATAATTACAGTGAAGATTTATACCCTCGCTATTCAGATAATCTTTTACCGATGGCCAATCACAGTTACCGGAAACAGCAAGGATCTGCTTACTATATTGACTTACAGAAGATATGATCTGTTCGGCCTGGACCCAGCCGCCAAAATTTGTAATGTCACCGGCTATCAGTACCAGGTCCGCCTGCTGCAGAATATCGGAGATCGCCGGCAAATGGTCCATTTTGCCGTGAATATCCGTTAGTGCAATTATGATCATTTAAAACTCCTG
>CBDUSK010000070.1:0-7505 GCA_965369915.1 uncultured Phycisphaerae bacterium | reverse complement strand
GCGATATCGCACATCGCCTCGAGCTCCGGGCCGGATATCTTGTAATCGTCACGCAGGCCGAGCCCATCAGTCCGGAAGATCCTGCCAACGGTTTCGATATCGCCTTTTTTCCAGGCCTCTAACATCTGGTAGAAGCGGTGCTGAGCTCCGAAGATGTATTTGAGCCGGTCGCAGAGGTCGGGATGGGCGGGCCTGAACTCGGCCATTATCTGGTTGCAGAGGTTTTCATCGGTGATATCGGCAAGGCAGGTGATATCGAAATCCGCTTTCCGGAGGATGGAAACGAATTCTTCACATTCAGCCCGGCGGATCTTGTAGGTCGATTTTTCCAGGCCGGGCCGGACCGTCCCGGTATCCATTACGACGATGCGGAAATCCGCCGCGCCGTCGCCGAGCGGAACATGATCGATGGTCCTGTTTTTGGGGTTGTAATGGGTCCCCATATTGGCCTTGGCGAAGAGTATCATTATCTGGTCCAGCTGCCCGCAGGGCGAGCCGATATAGTCGTTCTCGACGGCTTGAGCCATGTCGACTATTTTGAATTTGTCCTCGACTTCGATACCGTTGACTTCGAGCAGCGTAACGATGAGGTTCAGGCTCAGCGATGCCGAGCGTGACATTCCGCCGCCTGGAATATTGCCGTATATCACGGCGTCGAAGCCCTTTGTCAGTTCAAAGCCTTCGCGATGGAGGACGTGATCGACGCCGTAGGGAAATCTCGCCCAGGAATCCTTGACCGTTTTCGGCTCAGGGACCGAGCCGAGCTCGAACTCGATGAGGCCGTCTTCGCCGAAGTTGCCGCTGAACAGTCTCATTTTGCCGTTGCCGCTGGGTTTGCAAGCCATCCAGATGAAGCGGTCGGTTCCAACGCCAAAGAGTTCCGTGCCGTTGTAATCGCCGTGCTCGACGCCGAGACAGAATCGCGAAGAGGTCCGTCTTACTTTTGCCCCGGCGATATCAATGCCGCAGTCTTTGGAAAGCTGACGTATCTTCTCGAAAGCGTCTTTATCGTTATTGTTCGTCATCATCTGAAATTCATCATTATCAACTGGGCCCGGGAGGACTCGAACCTCCGACCCATGGATTATGAGTCCACTGCTCTAACCAACTGAGCTACGGGCCCTGTGGTGAATTCGGCCTAATTTACCGTCCCAAAGCAAACTTTGCAAGAGATTAACCTGAATTTGCCGATTATATATTAGTCTAAAGCCCAAAATACGGATTAAAAAGGTTTTACATAATAACATATATATATTATGCTACGGTTGTAGAAATCGACCCGTAGGATTGATCGAAGGACAAAGATGAGCGGAAGGATCCCAAAAGTCGTTGTTATCGGTTCTGTTTACGTGGATATGGCTGTCAAGTGCAGCGATTTTCCTGGGCCCGGTAAAACTGTAGAAGGAACCGGATTTTCATGTGTACCCACCGGTCCCGGCCTTAACCGTGCGGTTGAAGCGGCGCATTGCGGGTGCGAAACATATCTTATGAGCAAGGTCGGAGATGACCATTTCGGAAAGTCGATCCGGGAGAATGTCTCAAGCCATGGCGTTAATTCCGATTTTCTCTATACGGCCCAGGCCATCAGTACGGGCATTATCGTTACTCTGGCAAACTCACTTGGTGACAACAGCAGTTGTATTTCCGCCGGAGCCAACCGGGCATTAAGTCCGGATGAGATCGCGTGCGCATCAGCAGAACAGCTTATCGGCTCAGCGGATGTCTGTCTGATCCATGATGACCTTCCTGCCGATGTTGTGATCACAGCTATTAGAATAGCGAATCTTTATTCCACGAAAGTGGTTCTCGAAGCACAGTTGGCGATCGATAATGCAGGCGAATTGAAAGATAGCGACTGGCCGATGGAGTATTATTCGGTCAATATCCTTATCCCCCATTTCGACAACACCGGGATTACGGCAGAATCCGGTGCAGGTAATGTTCATAAGATAAAATTCGTCGCCTCAGAACTTGTGGCAGGGGGTATCGAAACTGTAGTCGTAAAAATCGGCTCAAGAGGTACGCTCCTTATCGACAGGCAGGGAAGCACGCATATCCCCGGATTTGAGCTTGATATACTTAACCAGGGCGCCGGTGACGAAGCCTTTGCCGGGGCGTTAGCGGCCTCGTTCGGCAGCGGCGACGAGCCGAAAAAGGCCGTAAGATTTGCCTCGGCAGCAAGTGCCTTAGCTGCATCAAAGTTCGGATCTCAGGATGCTTTGCCGACAAAGGAGGAGATCATCGAATTATTACAAAAACAGCCTGACTGATTTTACATGGGAAAAATTATGACTTATCAAAGGGAAAACCAGCGTGTACCGGCGACAGAAATACTACAGATGATCGCTGACGGCCATGAGATAAAACTTATCAAATGTACTGTGTCCGGCGATCTTGATGTTAACCGGTTCCTTGTCAAGGATGAGAACTTCAACACTTCCGGGCTTGATATTGACATTAAGGCCGAAAAGACGACCATTGTATTTCCTCAGGCCATGGAATTTAATTCCTGTATCTTCGAGGGCAAAGTTTTTTTCGCTCCTCCCTGGGAACAACCGGTGCAGCTTGAAGTCGTCTTTAAAAGCGACATTATTTTCAACATGTCCGTCTTCCGGGAGCAGAGCCGCTTCAGCAAAGCAACATTCTGGGGTACTGCCGGTTTCGACGGCTGTACATTTGATCGCATTTCCGTTTTCAGAGATGTGCTGTTTAAGACCCGGGCAATGTTCCGGACGGTGTTATTTAACGGCTACGGTCTGTTCAACGGCGCCGTTTTTTCCGAAGAGGCAAGTTTCACCAATACCTGTTTCGGTAAGGGCGGCAATTTCACAAATGTCAGATTTCAGGGTAAAAGCGACTTTTCCGGCGTATATGCCAAAAGCAAGTCTGTGCCGGTTTACGAGTCCGTATTTTTTGCCCGCCACAAATTCGGCGACGACGAGACCTTCTGGCGTTTTATCAAGCAGGCATCACAGGAAGCGGGATATTATCAGCTTACCGGCGAAAGTTTTTTCAATGAGCGCTGCTCGCACCTTTGCCGAAAGTTCTACGGCCCGGATTATGAGGACCTGAGCCTGCCTAAAAAGATCGGCCGGCTAATCTGGGGAATAAGACTTCTTCCTGAACTGATCTTTGGAAGAGTTTTATTTGGATACGGTGAAAGACCGATCCGGGTTCTTGCTGCCGGGGCGATAATCATTCTGGTCTGCGCGTTTTATTACGCAGGTAATAAAGCAATCGTTTTAAGCAGGGGCGACCCGATAATTCATAATCTTAACTTTATGGATGGGCTCTATTTCAGTACGATCACATTTACAACACTTGGCTTTGGAGATCTGTACCCGGCACCTGACCATTTGCCTACGAGATGCGTTGCCATGATCGAAGCGCTGAGCGGGGCCTGCCTGATGGCTCTGTTCGTGGTAGGACTGTCCAAACGTTATTCTCGCGGCTGATGCCGAGTCTTAAGCCTGCGGTGACTCCGCTGAATTTTTGTCGAGATTTTTTGGAGATTTTTATGGTTGTGATATTGAAAGACGGATACACGGGACAAGGGGGCCGGGATATTGTTCACCGTTGGGAGGGAAATCCCCTTATAAACGTCAGCACGCTGGGTTTTAAATGTTCCGACATCCTGAACGCAGGTGTCGTTGTCTTTCAGGAAAAAATCATCCTGCTGATTACTATCGAGCACCTTTCAGGCCAAAAAAACATCCACCTTGCCCATCCGGGCCGGGACGGTAGATTTATTGTTGCCCAAGAGCCGTTAATCGGACCGTCCACTGATCCAAAATACGAAAAATACGAATCACATAGTGTCTTGGATGCCAGAGTAACTTTCCTGGAAGGGGTATATTACATTCTCTACAACGCACTGAGTGAACACGGCTACCGTCTCGCCCTTGCCAGGACGGAGGATTTTAAGAGTGTCGAGCGTTTGGGGTTGATTTCAGAGCCCGATACCAAAGCAGGGGTTTTATTCCCTGAGCGGATAAGGGGGCGCTATGCCAGGCTTGAAAGGCCCTGCGATGGAAACTGCATCTGGGTTAGCTACAGTGACGATCTTAGATACTGGGGAGGTTCCGAAATGGTCATCGCTCCCCGGGCGGGTTACTGGGATGCGAACAGAATAGGACCAGGCAGTTGCCCGGTCGCGATCGAACAAGGCTGGATGATCCTGTATTATGGTGCAAAGGACACCTCAGCCGGCCCGATCTACCGCCTCGGGGCGGTCATACTTGATAAGGATGATCCCACTAAGGTTGTCGGAAGGGCGGGTATCCCGATCCTTTCGCCGAGAGAAAACTACGAAAGGATCGGCGATATTCCCAATATCGTCTTTTCAACCGGAGCGGTCCTGGATGGGCAGGGGAACCTTGAGATCTTTTACGGTGCGGCCAACAGCTGTATCTGCATCGGCATGACCACAGTAAGCCAGGTCGTTGCTAACTGTATGGAGAGTGAAAAGGAATACTGATATGAAATACGTCTCAATACATGGCCCCGACCTCTTGCAGCGATGGGAAGGGAACCCTGCCATTACCGTTAAAGATATACCATTTCGAGCCAACACCGTTTTCAACGGAACGCCGATCGTTACGAATGACGGTATCTATCTGCTCTTGAGAGTGGAAGGTCAGCATGGTTATTCTTTTTTTGCCCTTGCCCGAAGCAAGGATGGTTTCAATTTCACCATTGACGAAAGGCCCGTGATGCTGCCGGCAAAGGAGGGACCTTTTGCATTTTATGAAAAAAAAGGTATCGAAGACCCCCGTGTAACGGTTATTGAGGATACCTGTTATATCATGTACACAGCTGTTGGCAACCACGGGGCACGTATAGCTCTTGCGAAAACGTCCGACTATGTCAATTACGAGCGTATTGCCTTGGTTTCTGAGCCGGGCAATAAGGACGGTATACTTTTCCCCCGCAAGATCAACGGACGCTATGTGCGTCTGGACAGGCCCATCGGTCTGGGCACGGGAAGCATCTGGGTCTCATACTCCCCGGACCTTGTCAACTGGGGAGATTCCGAAGTCGTGATCACACCCCGCGGCGGCTATTGGGACGATTTCCGGGTTGGGGCTTCAGTTACGCCCATCGAGACCCAACAGGGCTGGCTGGAGATCTATCACGGAGTGAAGATGACTTCGGCAGGGCCGATCTATCGTATCGGTGTTGTGCTTCTTGACCTGGATGACCCCTCAAAAATCATCAAACGGGGGGACCAGCCTATTCTGTCCCCGAGAGAAAACTATGAACGCATCGGAGATATCGGCAATGTCTGCTTCGCGTGCGGGGCTGTCCTCGATGACAACGGAGATATGAAAATATACTACGGAGCGGCTGATACGGCCATCTGTATCGCCACCTGCAGACTCGAACATATTCTGAATGAAGGGTTTGAATGATCGGCACCTGCGGCAGGTTTTGAGAGCAAAAAAAACGGGAACTATTTGGCTGCGATTTTCGCCGCGATCTGCGTGAGTCGAGCCAGGCTGTGGTCGAAGAACTGTTTATAAGCCTGGCAAAAATAACTCGGGTCCGAGATGTTACCGTTCAGTATGATCCTGTCCTTGAGGCATCCTCCCCGGCAGATCGCATTATGCCTGCAGATAAGGCACTTGTTGGAGATCCTGCTTTTTTGCCGGGCAAAGCTGCGTTTGGTTTTACCCTGCACAAGTTCACCGATGTCAGTGTCTAAAATGTTGCCGAGTTTGCAGTCTTCATCGACAAAAAAATCACAGCAGAACGCGTCGCCGTTATGCTCTATCACGATATAATCGTTACAACTATTTCCGAAAGAACAGTTACTATGTCCGCCGCGGACAAGATAATTCATAATAGAATCCAGTATCCTGATGCTTAATTTCTCGGGTCCGTATTCTGTCCATCGGTCGAATATCCTGCAAAGAAATGCTCCGAACTGCTCAGGTGTGATCGAAAAATCGGTTACACTTCCGGCCGACGGACCTGTTTCTACGCATGGCACAAATTGCAGATACCTGATATTCATGCCCGTAAAGAAATCGAAAAGTTCATCCGGTGCTGTAACGTTTCTGTCATTGAGCAGGACAAGCACATTGAACTGAACTTTGTGTTCCCGGCACTTTTCAATAGCCGATACCACCTTATCAAAAGTCGGATTACCCGCATGGTCAAGCCGGTAGTGATCGTGAAAATGTTTCGGCCCGTCAAGACTGATACCGACAAGCCATTCGTATTGGCTCAGGAACCGGCACCAATTGGCATCGAGTAGTACCGCATTTGTCTGCAGGGCGTTACTGACGGCTTGGCCGTTCTTGCCGATAGCTTGCTGGAGTTCGACCGCCTTTTTATAAAAGTCCAGCCCCATCAATGTCGGCTCGCCGCCTTGCCAGGCAAAACTGCTTACAGGCATATCCAGCTTTAGAAAATCGGTGATCATTTTTTCGAGCGTCTCGTCACTCATTCGGCAACTGGGGCTGGCGAATATGCTTTTCTTACATGAATAAAAGCAATACTCACATGCCAGGTTACAGTCCGGCCCCGCAGGTTTGATCAATAATGAAAAAGGCCTCACAATTATTATTCCCGGAATTAATTCATTTTATAAGTCTTTACATTAGGAATACATTGTAGTGTATTTGAGTTCATATTAACAGAAAAAATTTGTTGCTATCGGCTCTCTATGCGGATACACTTTGCTTTTAGATCGAATTGGAGTAAGCCATGGCACTTTATGTAAACGGTGAAAAAATTGAAGACCAGCAGATCCGGGCTGAGGCCGAAAGACTTGCCCCTCAGTACGAACAACTCGTTGCAAGCCTGGATTCTGAGGACAGTAAAAAGCAACTCCATGACTGGTCCCGTGAAAATCTTATCGAACAGGCTCTTCTTCGTCAGGCGGCCCGGCGGGATAAAAAGCAGGTCCCTGGCGAAATGATCGATCATGCGTATCAGCAGGCGGTCGAGCAGCACGGATCGGAAAAAGAGTTTTTAACGGCTTATGGCCTTGGCGAAAATGACACCGAAAAGATCAGGGAAGATATCGCAGAACGCATTCGTCTTGAGAGGTTAATTGCCGGCCTGACCGGTAATATTCCGGAGCCGACGGAAAAAGCCATCCTGAAATATTACGAAAAAAATTCTGACAAATTTGCAATACCGGAAATGATAAAAGCGGCACACATCGTAAAACATCCGAAGCAGGGCGATGACCCGGAAAAGATTCGCCGGGAGATGCAGAATATACTTGCTGAAATACGCAGTGGTACCGATTTCGATAAAATGGCCGTCAAAAATTCCGATTGCCCTGAAAACGCAGGCGATCTTGGCCTTTTCGCAAAGGGTATGATGGTCCAGTCGTTCGATGACGTTGTCTTTGCCATGGAGCCAGGCCAGATAAGCGATGTCTTTCAGACCGAATTCGGCTTTCATATCGTAAAGGTCAGCGAAAAGAAACCCTCGCTGCCATGCCCGCTTGAAGATGTCCGAGAGATCATCATCCGCGAGCTGAAGCAGGA
>CBDUSK010000069.1:0-7611 GCA_965369915.1 uncultured Phycisphaerae bacterium | reverse complement strand
CGGCATAGATGCCGAGTGTGGTCAGCATTGCTTTTGCGATTATCTGTGTTCTTGTCATTTCAACCCTCTCACTGGAGTATCAGGATAGACTATTATAGTATGTGGAGTTGAAAGAGTAAAGAAATATAATAACTTGATAATACAGATCGGCCGATATATTATAGGTAAATGGTTTGGGGGACAAGTTTTTCAAGGATGAAAATGTGACAGCGGTTATTACCAGGCCTGATACGCATGAAAAGCTCAGGATACTCAGCGCCGATGCGCAGTATGACCTTGCGTGCGCGTGCAGCAGCAAGGACGAGGCGGGCAGGACGCGCGGGAGCGACGGCAATTGGATATACCCTATAACGCTGCCGAACGGGGGAAAAACCACGCTGTTCAAAACGCTGGTTTCGAACGTCTGCGGTAATGACTGCAGGTACTGTCCGCTGAGGTCCGAAAAGGACATCCGCAGATGCAGCCTATCGGCAGAAGAGACGGTGAAGGTATTTTTGGATTATTACCGGCGAAAGAAGGTGTTCGGTTTGTTTTTAAGCTCGGGGCTTTGCGGCAGTGCGGACGGGACGATGGAAATGCTTAACGGGACGGCCAGGATACTTCGTAACCGGCACAGGTATAAGGGATTTATCCACCTGAAGATAATCCCTGGTGCGAGCGATGCGGCGATCGAAGAGGCGGTGTCTTTGGCGTCGGCGGTATCTTTAAATATCGAGACCACGGGCGCCGAAAGGATGAAGAAACTCTCGAGCAGGAAAGATTATATCCGTGACATCATCGAACCTATCAAGCTGATAAGCCGGCTTACCGGTAAAGGGACAAGATATTCGAGGGTCAAGCAGACCACGCAGTTCATCGTCGGCGCGGCGGACGAATCGGATAGCGAGATCGTGAAATATATGTCCGGCCTGTACGACAGGCTGAAGATGCACCGGGTGTATTTCAGCGCCTACCAGAACGGGCTTGGCGATAAGGAACTCGGAGCAGCCGGTCCCGGAGCAGCAGAACCTGCTGATACTTTCATGCGGGAGCATCGCTTGTACCAGGTGGATTTTCTGCTTCGTAAATACGGTTTTAAGGAGAAGGATATATTATTCGGCGAGGGCGGGAAGCTTTCACTGGAAACGGACCCGAAGGAGGTCTGGGCAAAGAACCACCCGGAGTTTTTCCCGGTGAATGCCAATTTTGCCTCGAAATACGAGCTTTTGAGGGTCCCGGGGTTAGGGCCGATCACGGTCGGCAGGATATTGCAGCAGCGAAGATATGCAAAATTACGACGGATCGAAGACGTGGGAAAAGTCGGGGTGCTGCTGAAAAAAGCGGAAAAGCGCCTACGTTTTACATAAGTGCTTATTTACAAAGTCGTTACGTTTCCTGCAGGAAATACTGAACCACTGTTTTTCTGTCAAAATCGGGGGATTTCAGCAAATAAAATGCTCAACTAAAAGACATTTTTTGCCGAAATAATTTTCGGAGGGATTTTTGGCTTGAAAAAATCTGTTATTTGTGTAAAGTGTTCGGTTCTCGTAAGTTAGTCGAATGGTATCGTATTTTAAGCAAAGGTATGAGTTTTTATGATAAAAGTAAGATCAAGAGCGGGCGAATCAGTACAGCAGATGGTAAAGCGCTTCAAGAAGATGTGCGAAAAAGAAGGTCTGATCAGGGACATCAAGCGTAACAGCTATTACGAGAAGCCTTCCGAGAAGAACCGGAGGCGGAGACGTAAAGCAGCCCGGGCGGCAAACATGACTTCCCGATACTAAATCTTTGTCAATCGAATAATAATCCGGGTAAGTTTACGACAATAACTTGCCCGGTATTTCTTTGCGCGGAAATATTCAAAATAATGGTAAGAGCCTATAACAAAATGGCTCTAAGTTAAGTCGGTGTTTTGATGTCTGAATTTAAACTTCAAAGCGACTTCGAGCCGAGGGGCGATCAGCCTGAGGCGATCGAAAGGCTGATGGCTGGTCTGAAGGAGGACAAGCAGTTCCAGACACTTCTTGGTGTAACCGGCAGCGGCAAGACGTTCACAATGGCAAATGTTATCGCCAGATACGGCAGGCCCGCACTGGTGGTTTCGCATAATAAGACGCTGGCGGCCCAGTTGTACGAGGAGCTCAGGGACCTGTTCCCGGATAACGCGGTCGAATATTTCGTAAGCTATTACGATTACTATCAGCCTGAGGCGTATATCCCGCAGCGGGATATCTATATCGAAAAGGACGCCTCACGTAACGACGACCTCGACCGGCTTCGGCTTTCGACGACAACGAGCCTGATGGGGCGTGAGGATGTGATAATCGTCGCCTCGGTATCGTGCATATTCGGTCTCGGTTCTCCGGAGGATTACAAGGCCAGCGTCGTTGGAGTCCGAATCGGCGACACCATCAACCGGAACGAACTTTTGGGACGTCTGGCGGATATTCAATACGTACGCAACGATATCGATTTTGCCCGCGGGACGTTCCGGGTGCGCGGGGACGTGGTCGAACTGTGGCCGTCTTATGAATCTTTCGGTGTGAGATTCGAGTTTTTCGGCGATGATATCGAACGGATAAACTATATCAACCCGATATCGTCGGAGGTCCTTGCCGAAGAACAGCAGGTGTTTATTTTCCCGGCCAAGCATTACATCATGCCGGCCGAGAGGATCGAATCAGCGGTGCACAGTATCTACGCCGAGCTTGCCGAACAACTGATGCATTTGCGTCACGAGGGGAAACTGCTCGAAGCTCAACGACTCGAGGCCCGGACGATGTACGATATCGAGATGCTGCGTGAAGTTGGTTACTGCAGCGGGATCGAGAATTACTCCAGGCATATGGCAAACCTGGCGCCCGGGTCGAGGCCTTATACGCTGATAGATTACTTTCCGAAAGATTTTCTTTTGTTCATCGACGAATCGCACGCGACGATCCCGCAGATCCGCGCAATGCATGCCGGCGACAGGAGCAGAAAGACCGTTCTCGTCGAGCACGGTTTCAGGCTTCCCAGCGCATTGGACAACCGGCCGTTGAGGTTCGAAGAGTTTCAGGAGAACTGGCATCATGTCATATTCATGTCGGCAACTCCCGGCCCGTTCGAATTTCAACAATGCGACGGAGAAGTGGTCGAGCAGATCATCCGTCCGACGGGTCTGATCGATCCGGATATATTCGTCCATCCGGCGACAGAGCAGATACAGCACCTGATGGGCGAGATAGAAAAACGAGTTAAAGCCAATGAACGGGTCCTGGTTACGACTTTAACTAAACGGCTGGCGGAGGACCTTTCGAGTTATATAGCGAAAAAGGGGATACGCTGTCAGTACCTTCACAGCGAGATAAAGACCTTAGAGCGTGTGGAGATACTTCGGAACCTTCGAAGCGGGCAATTCGACGTTCTTGTCGGCATCAACCTTTTGCGGGAAGGGCTGGACCTGCCGGAGGTTTCGCTGGTGGCGATCCTCGACGCGGACAAGGAAGGTTTTCTTCGCAGTGAGACTTCGCTGATACAGACCATCGGCAGAACCGCACGGAACGTGAACGCGACGGTGTTTTTGTATGCGGACCGTGTAACCGATTCGATGAAAAAAGCTATTGACGAAACAGAACGAAGACGTACAATTCAGCTTAAGTACAACCAGGAAAATAATATCACCCCTGAGACGATACAAAAACAGATACACCGCAGCCTCGAAGTAACTCTCGAAGCAAGAAAGGTCGCTCAAAAGGCGATAAACCTGGACGACGAAGGTTACGACAGGACAACGGTGTTAGAACAGATCGAACAAGAGATGCTGGCGGCGGCGGAAGAGCTGGACTTCGAACGAGCGGCGTTTTTAAAGAAGCAGCTCGACGAGTTAAAAGACATGCCGGAACTCGGCAGGACTTAAAAAGGGAACAGAGCCAAGATGAAGAAACTTGATATCAAGAAGATCCAGCCTCTGATAACGATGGCAGTGGAAGAGGATTTCGGCAGGGGCGATCCTACCAGCGATATAACCATCAAGAGGAATGTCAAAGCGAGGACGAATATAATTACGCGTGAAGAGATCGTGGTCTGCGGGATGGAAGTTGTCAGGGAAGTCCTGAACAGATATGACGAGAGCCTGAAACTGAAAGTTTACATTCGTGACGGCCAGCGTGCGAATGTTGCCGACCGGCTGGCGACGATCGAGGGTCCGCTGCGTTCGATGCTCAGCGCCGAAAGGATCGTGCTCAATTTTCTTCAGCGTCTTTGCGGGATAAGCACTATGACGTGGAAATTCGTCAGCGCGGTACGAGGTTCCAGGGCGAAAATATACGATACGAGGAAGACGATACCGGGCTGGCGTCTGCTGGAAAAATACGCCGTGAGCTGCGGGGGCGGACATAATCACCGGATAGGTCTGGGTGACGGAGTTCTTATCAAGGACAATCATATCGCCAAGATGGGGGCAAATTTTTTTCCGGAACTCAAAAGAATGGTCAAAGATGCCAGGAAAATAAAAGGCGTAAAATTCGTCGGAGTGGAAGTGGACCATGTTGACCACCAGTTGAACCATGTTTTGAAGGTGCCTGGTATCGACGTTATCCTGCTCGACAACATGGGGCAGTGGCAGCTGAAACACGCCGTGGAGATGCGAAACAAGATGTGCGGAAGCAAACCCCTGCTCGAAGCAAGCGGAAACATAACCCTTAATAACGTTCTGACAATTGCCCAGTGCGGCGTTGACCGGATAGCGGTCGGAGCGATAACACATTCGGCGGCGGCGGTCGATATCGGACTGGATATGTAAGTATGAACAGAACTGACCCGCTGGACGTTGATATTATAAAGGCGGACCTGCAAAGAGGGGTGATCGGCACCGAAACAGTGGTTTATGAAAGCACTTCGAGCACGAACGATATCGCGTGGGAATATGCCGAGGATCCGGGCAACAGCGGGGTTGCGGTGTTCGCGGAAGAGCAAACCGCAGGCCGAGGCCGAGGAGGAAATAAATGGTTAAGCGGTAAGGGGATGAGTATTCTCTGCTCGGTCCTGCTGCTCGACCGGAAGTGCGGCGCGGAGCTTTTGACGCTTGCCTCGGCCCTGGCGGTTACCGAGTGCATCGCTCAATACTGCGGGCTGGAGGCAAAGATCAAGTGGCCGAACGACGTTGTGGTCAACGGCAAAAAAATCGCGGGAATCCTGCTCGAATCCCGAACACACAACGACAGCAGCGATTATGTAATAGGGGTCGGCATTAACTGTCATCAGCAAAAAGATTTTTTCGAAGAGAGCGAACTGCAAATGCCGGCAACGAGTATAGATATCGAAAGCGGCCGGTCAGTCGAGAGGAACCTGCTGGCAGGGGCACTTCTGAGAAGCATCGATAAATGGGTCGAAACAGCAGACAGCAGCAGCGAGACGGTCGTTGCAAAGTGGCAGCAGATGAGCAGCCAGTTAGGGCATCGGGTAACAGTGCGGTATAACCGGAAACATTTTACGGGCAACTGCATCGGCCTGGATCCTACGAAGGGTTTGATACTTCAACTGGAGCACGGCGGGGTAAGGATGTTCGACGCGGCCCATACGACGATAATCAAACATTTATAAACGAAACAGAAAAGATGACCGAGCATGCTGAAAATACAGAGGGCAACCTTTCGATCCATGACTGCGGTCTGGCGCGGTACGGAAATGTGCTGAGGTTTCAGTTGGCGATCCTCGAACACCTGCAAAAAGACGAAATCCCGAACACTGTTCTTTTGCTCGAGCATAAGCCGGTCATTACGCTGGGAGCGCGTAAATCGGAAAACAAACTGCTTGTCAGCCGAGAGGCCCTGGCGGCAAAGGGTATCGATCTTGAGACGGTCGGCCGAGGGGGAGGAACTACCGCACATAATCCGGGGCAGGTAGTTATGTATCCGATCTTAGACTTAAGGTCTCTCGGCCTGGGAGTGAGCGAGTATATCAGAGAACTCGAGGCGATAGGCATCGAACTGCTCGAACAATTCGGTATCAAAAGCACAAGGAAAAGGGGTTGTCCCGGCTTATGGGTCGGCGAGAAGAAAATCGGTTCTGTCGGCGTTAAAGTCAAAAAGCATGTAACGTTTCACGGAATGGCGATCAATATCAATAACGACCTGAGTATTTTCGAGAATATAGTTCCGTGCGGTTTGGAAGGGGTGGAAATAACAAACGTACAGAAAGAGACGGGTCGAGAAATCTCTATGGCCCAAATAAAGCAGAGACTCGCCGAACTCTGCAGAGAGCATTTTTCGAGTAAGGACCGAGTCGAATATGAAGAACACGGGTAAATTGCCGCCATGGCTGAAACGGCGTTTGCCGGCGGGCGGGACCTTCGAGCATACGCATCATGTTCTCAGTACGCTGGGGCTCGAGACGATATGCACCAACGCGAGTTGTCCGAATATCGGGCAGTGCTGGGCAAGGGGCACGGCAACGGTTTTAATACTTGGAAATATATGCACCCGAAGCTGTAAATTCTGCTCGGTCGGCGGGGGCAAACCCGAGCCGGTGGACGCAACAGAAGCCGAGCGTGTGGCACAGATGGCAAAAGAGATGTCGTTAAAGTACCTGGTCATCACCAGCGTTGACCGGGACGATCTTTCGGATGGAGGAGCGGGGCATTTCAGAGATGTTGTTAACAGGTGCCGGGAAGATTTGCCTGAATTACAGTTTGAACTTCTTCTGCCGGATTTTCGCGGCTGTCAGGACGAGGCGATAAAGATACTTTCCGGTGCCTTTCCGTTCGTGTTCGGTCACAATGTCGAGACCGTGCCGTCTTTGTACAGTCAGGTCCGTCCGGGTGGAGATTACCAACTGTCGCTGAGACTTCTTAAAAAAGCCAAACAGCAGCTTTGCGAGATACAGACAAAATCATCGATAATGTTAGGCCTGGGCGAAAGTGAGGGTGAAGTCATCCGGGTTTTGCATGATCTTCGCAAAGTCGATTGTGACCGGATCGCGATCGGGCAATATTTACGGCCGAACAAGGACTGCGCCGAAGTGGTCGAATATATCGAGCCGGAAAAATTCGATCTCTGGGCCCAAAAAGCAAAAGAATCAGGGTTCACATGGGTAAAGTCATCGCCGTTTACGAGAAGCTCATATCACGCCGAAGAAGGCACGGAGTAACCGTCCGGCTTCGGGCACTAAATTTAATCAAAGTTTAATGAGCTATACCGAGTCTTCGGAGAGTTGCTTTCGCCCATTTTTTTGAGCTGAGCTGTGCGGCGACCAGCAGGACAAATACGACGGCCCATAGGCCGGTGAATCTGAGATAGTAAAAGATCTGTCCGAGCAATGTCGCCTCGGCGGTCAGTCCCGCAGGGGAAAACAATTCTTCTGGTGTATAGACGGCACCAGTAACAACGCCAGCCGTACATAACTGCCATGGCATCAGCAGTACGAACGCTAAAAGCGAGCGGAAGAAAGCACGTGAAATATGGTTTATTCCGCCGAGCCTACCTGCCAGGGATATCTTGATACTCATAAACAATGTCAGGCAGTACATGCATGCGGCAATGACGAGGATGAAATTGCACGTCCTGACCAGTGCCGTTACCTGTGGGACTTCGGGGATGAACATCTCGGCAAAGAAATTCATATCACCCGGCGTTTCGGCCGCGGGTTCGGCGG
>CBDUSK010000068.1:0-7657 GCA_965369915.1 uncultured Phycisphaerae bacterium | reverse complement strand
GTAAGGCTGTGCGGGATGGGAAAAAGGTCGAAACCCAAAAGCACCGCGTCTATGCTTACAGCGATGATGCCGGAGAGACGTTCGGCAAACCCGAAGTCAGGACAGAATTTACTTACAGCAAAAACGGATGCGATTCGGGCATGCAGCGATATGCCGCAACTGCTGAGCATGGGAAAAGCATGCTATTGTTCAGCCGACCGGCGGACCCCGATAAACGCGCCCGCATGACCATGAGTCTAAGCACCGATGAAGGCGAGAGTTGGCAGCACCACAAGCTGATCCACAACGGACCCAGCTTCTACTCGGATATAGCCGTCTTGCCGGACCGGACCATAGGATTACTCTACGGCAAAGGCAAACGCAGCGAGCACGAACAACGTCCCGATCACGTCGTGTTCGCGCGATTCAATATCGAATGGCTGATGCAGACATGTGACACGAACCGATAGATCTTTGACAGTTCAAGGTGATTTCGATAAGATTATTGATGTCGGAAGAGCCGAATGATGATTGTGAACCGTTTAAATGGGAAGGTTAAACCATGGGATTAACGATTGTTAAAGCGGTCCTGAGTTTGGCGATTATTTTCTTAAATGAAACGGGATCCGGTCCCATTTTTTTCTAAGGTGTCAGTGAAATTTAAGAAAGGAAATTTGATCATGATGAAGCGCGTTGTTCTTATTGCAGGTTTGGTGGTTTTTGTGGGTATCAGCTTTGCCCCGGCCGAAGCAACGGCGGGTAACGCTGCTGCGAAGAGTGAGAGAGTCGTACGGTATCGTATTAATCAGAGCGATGTGTTTTACGGCATTGTAGTCGATAAGAACATCCGGCATTTGACAAATAGCTTTGCGGAGATCGCCCGGGGCAAACGTGATTTCAGCGGAAAAAAACATGCACTCGGTAAAGTCAAGCTGCTTGCCCCGGTGAAGCCCTCGAAGGTGATCTGTTTTGGGTGGACGTTTCCCAGTCATGCCCGTGAGGTTGGCGGTGAAGAACGCCGCAAGGAACCGCTTGTGTTCCTGAAACCTCCAACCGTTATTATCGCAGAGAAGGAGACCATTGTTTTGCCCGGGAAACTGTCGAGCCAAGTTGAATTCGAAGGGGAATTGGCGGCTGTTATTGGCAAACGCATGCGCAACGTGAAACCGGAGCAGGTCATGAAGGGGATTTTTGGCTTTACCTGTATGAATGACGTTACCGCCCGAGACCTGGCAAAAACGGACCCCGAATTTACGCGCGGCAAGGGATTTGACACCTTCGGCCCGCTTGGTCCGTGGATCGTTACGCATCTGGATCCGAGTGATTTGAAGATCCAGACCATTCTGAACGGTCAGATCAAGCAGGACGCCAGGACCTCAGAGATGACGTTTGAGATACCTTTCCTGATCAGCTATATATCCCAGGTGATGACCTTATTGCCCGGCGATGTTATTGCCTTTGGTACTCCCGGCGGCTCCGGGAAGCTTAAAACTGGAGACAAGATTCAGGTAAAGATCGAAAAGATCGGAATGCTGACCAACTTTGTCAAATAGACACCACAGACCCCGGCAGTGGGGAATTAATTTCTGCGGGACGACTTATGTACCTGAAAAAATTTATTCTTTTTTTTGTTTTTTGGTGGGGTGGTTGGGATTTGGAGTTGATGGCTGGAGATGGAAGCATTATTATGAAGGAGCGGCCGGCTTAGTGACCGGTAGTGTATGTTTTTTGTGATGATGCATAGGAGAAATAAAACATGAATAGACGAGAATTTATGAAAACCACAGCATCGGTTGCGGCATCATCTGTTATGGCGCCTGCTCTAAAATCATACGCAAAAACTAAAAGGCGTATTGGCATTCAAATCGGCGCTGTTTCATTTGTCGATGAAGGCGAAAATCAGGTGCTTGATAATGTGCAGGAACTGGCTGGTGTGAATACGATCTTCATTCCTGTGTTCGCCTATAATCGCGGACTCGCCGGCCGGGGCTACCTTAGCGGCGATAAGAAATTCCATGCAATCACCCCGGATCATGGCAACGTCAACTATTCACCGGATTATTTCCATGGCGGATACTACGCCACACCTCACATGAAATATTATAATAATACATCTTTCAAAGAGCATCGGGCGCCGGAGTTTGGCGATTATGATGTATTGGCGGCTGTACTTGACAAAGCAAAAAAACGCGGAATCACGACAGTGGCCATGATGGCCGATAACTTTAAGAGTCATATGCCCAATTCAAAAACGCTTATGCAGATCGATATGAATGGAAAACGCCGTGGGATGGTGTGCTTTAACAGTCCGGACTTTCAAGGATTTCTGATGGGGCTGGTTGAAGACTGTGTTCGTTCGTATGACATTGACGCGTTGCTGTGGCGATCTGAAAAGACAGGCCCGTTGATGGAAGTATTGGGATTGTCGCATTCAACCGGCAAAGGAGGTAATACCGGTTGCTTTTGCGAATTTTGTAAGGGGCGCGCTAAGAAAATGGGTATCGACGCGAAACGTGCGTTAGCCGGCTATGAAGAATTGCGAACATATATCCTAAACAGTGCTCAGGGGACTCGCCCTATGGATGGATTTTATGTGACCTTTTGGCGGATTCTTTTGAAATACCCGGAAATCCTCCAGTGGCAGCGTTTGTTTCAGGAGAGCTTAAAAGACACGTACCGATCGATCAATAAGAAAGTTCGCTCCATAAAGCCCGCTATGCCCACAGGCTGGGGCTTTTCATCACAGCAGATTTACAGTCATATGTTCCGGGCCGATGCGGATCTTAAGTCTCTGGCTGGATTTACTGATTTTATGAAGTTTTACATCTACTATAATGTCGGTGGGCCGCGTTCCGCAAAATATGTTGAAAAGCTCAGTAAAAGCATAATGGGGGATGTCCCGCGGGATCAGTTGTTACAGTTTGTCTATCGATTGATGGGCTATGGGGATGAAGGTGGATTTGAAGATTTGATAAGTCATGGCTACTCCGCAGACTATGTGTTGCGGGAAACCAGGCGCGCGTTAAATGGCGCAGCCGGAACAAGCATTAAAATATGGCCGGCAATCGACATTGATTTACCGAGTCGATTTTATTTTGGCAAATCGCGTTCTTACGCTATCAATTCACATGACACAATTAAAAATGCTGTCAAAGCTGTATTTCATGCAGGCTCGGATCGCATTCTGTTGGCACGAAAATATTCGGAGATGCATTTGAAGAATTTAAAGGCTGTTAGCGATGCGATTAAAGAAATTTAATGTTGGGTCAATCCAGGATGTGTGGACTTTCTTTCCGTAACCAGTTCGGGAGCTGGTCTTTTTTGACATTTTTCCAGAGTCCTGTTTTTTGTTCGATGGCCTGGAGCATGGCGTTTTTGTATGACTGGAAATCAGAGTGTGGGAATCGCAGGTCAGCATATCCGAAACCATTTCGAATAATTTCTTTATTAAGGATATTTCCATCGGGCAGTTCGATATAGGCGAGGAGTCGTTTGTATCTGTCGCGTGTTGGGCTGAGATCGTCGATGATGACGGTGACCTTTTTTTG
The DNA here is from genome assembly GCA_965369915.1 of uncultured Phycisphaerae bacterium. Lineage (GTDB taxonomy): Bacteria > Planctomycetota > Phycisphaerae > Sedimentisphaerales > Anaerohalosphaeraceae > CBDUSK01. Next base: position 4,130 of record CBDUSK010000068.1, on the reverse strand, counting down.
CAGGGCAATTGCGGTGACGAAGTCTGCGGCTTCGGGGCCGAAGTACATCCGGCCGTATCTGGGGTGTTTGGTCTCTGGGGTGTCGACACCGAGAAGGCGGATGCGGGTGGTGCTGTATTTTGCGTCGGGGATATCGATGTCGAGTGTGTCGCCGTCGACTACTTTTGTGACGGTGAAGGTGTTAAGATGATATTTTCCACGATCGGTGGCGAGGGAAGTTTTATTCAGGATGGCCTGTCTGAGGCTTTTTGTGCTGTGGTGATCGAGCCAAACGGTACAAACGGCGATGAGGCCGACCGCGGCGATTATGGTGCGTCGCTGTTTTTTGCTTATTGCGTAATGTTTTTTTCGCTTTTTATTCACTTTTGTTTAAAAAGCGTTGGGCCCCGGAATAATATTCGGTTTATCGCAGCCAAGAGAGCTTGAGAAGTTACTAACTCAGCTAATTTTGTTTGGCGCGTTTTTCTTCGGGTTTGTCCAGTTCGAAGGCATCGCAGAGCACGGTCAGAGCGAGTTGGCCCTGGTCCTTGTCAACGATACAGCTAATTCGAATTTCGCTTGTTGTAATCGAATCGATATTGATCTCAGCATTTGCCAGGGCGCTGAACATGGCGTTTGCGACGCCGTAGTGGGAGCGCATGCCGACGCCGACGACGGAGACCTCGGCGATATCGTCCCTGACGAAGACGGACTGGCAATGGACACTTTCCTTTATCTCGTCGATGGCTTTTTTTGCGTTATTTAAATCCGATTTTGCGATGGTGAACGAGAGGTTCGCTTTGTCAGGACTAATTTCGACCTGGATAATATCATTGACGCTGACCTGTAATTTCGCCAGATGCGCGAATATTCTGGCAGCGTTTCCGGGTTTGTTATCAACGCCGATAAGCCCTATCTTAGCAAGGTCCTTTTGTATTGTCGCACCTGAAACCCAAATACCTTCCATTTTCGGTACCTCATGAGTAATAATTGTTCCGTTCGTATCCGTCATACTGTTTCTGACGTGAATATTGACATCGTATTTTTTTCCGCATTCGATGGCCCGTCCGTGCATGATACCTGCTCCGAGGCTGGCCAGTTCAAGCATTTCGTCGTAGCTGATGCGGTCCATTTTGACGGCATTGGGATATATTCCGGGGTCGGTGGTGTAAATTCCGTCGACATCGGTATAGATCTCGCAGAGTTCGGCTTTTAGAGCGGCGGCGAGCGCAACTGCGCTGGTGTCTGAGCCACCTCGACCGAGGGTGGTGATGTCGTCGTGGTCGTCCATACCCTGAAAGCCTGCGACGATGACGATATGCCCGCTGTTAAGCTTTTTATTGATGACGTCGGCGTCGATGCTTTTTATCCTGGCTTTTGAATGTGCGCCGTCGGTGAGCAGGCGAATCTGCGTTCCGGTAAAACTTATGGCCTTGTGTCCCATAGAGTCCATTGCCATCGCCATGAGCGAGACGGTCTGCTGTTCACCGGTGCTCAGAAGCATGTCCATTTCCCGTTGCGGCGGGTTCGGATTAAGCTCAAGGGCATCAGCAACGAGTTGGTCGGTCTGCTTTCCTCGGGCCGAGGCAACGACGACGACCTGGAAACCAGCCTTGAAAGCGTCGATAGCCCTGGCGGCGGCTTTACGAATTTTTTCGGCGTCGGCAACGGAAGTGCCGCCAAATTTTTGAACGATTACGGCCATACGGCTTTTTCCTGTTTAGAGTTTTGTCCTATAAGCGGTTTTCACATTATATTTTTAAGAAGTATTCCATCATTTCAGAACCTTTTTCGACCCTGAAGCCTGAATCATGAGCATTTGCTTCACTGAAGCCCTTTTGCAGTATTCCGTTAATAGCGGTTCCGTCCATTGCGAAAGGCACAGGATCGCCGGAGTGCGCTCGTGTTGCTACTAGTGTTGGGTGGTCCGGCATTACGAGTATGCGGTAGTTTTCGTATTTTTTCATGGCCTGGTGAACCGGCCCGACAATGTACTTGTCGATCTGTTCGAGAGTTTCTTTCTTTAGCTGAGCGTTTCCGATGTGGCCGGCTTCGTCCGGGGCTTCGATGTGTACAAAGACGAGGTCGTATTTTTCAAGAGCATCGATGGCGGCGAGGCCTTTTCCGAGGTAATTGGTATCGGCGAATCCCGTTGCGCCGGGGACATCGATAAGATCGAATCCGATAAGTTTCGCCAGTCCTTTTACAAGGTCGACAGCGGTTATGGCGACTCCATTGATTCCGAAGCGTTTGTGGAAACTTTCGAGGTATGCTTTTTGTCCCTGTCCCCAGAGCCATACGGAACTTACGGGATTCTCGCCGAGGTCGCGTCTGACTCGATTGATCTGGTGGTTCTCGAACAACTGCTGAGAACGTGCCATTATGTCACACAATAAGTCGGCGTTTTTTCCGTGAGGAAGGTTCTTTGAGATTTTTTGTCCGATGATGTCATGTGGAGGCTGGGTATGTACCTTGAACTGAACGCCGCTTATAACGCAAAGATGCCGATAGCTTATTCCATTGTAGAATCGCAGGCGGTCATCTGAAAGTGCATCTGCAAATTCATTTATCAGATTCGAAGCCTCTTCGTTTGAAATGTGTCCCGCACTGTGGTCGGCCATGAGGTTATCGGCGATGGTAACGAGATTGCAGCGGAAGACCCAGTCATCGGTCGCGAGTGTTATATCCTTTGCAGCGGCTTCGAGAGGAGCCCGTCCGGTGTAGTATTGCTTTGGGTCGTATCCTAACAGACTCATCTGTGCGACGTCGCTGCCGGGAGTCATATCCGGCGGTATGGTTTGGACTATACCCTGTTTGCCGTTGGTGCTGATGTAGTCAATATTGGGGATATCGGCTGCTTCGATGACGGTCTTTCCCTCGAAAAGATCAATGGGATCATCGGCAGCGCCATCCGGAATGATTATGGCGTATTTAGTCGTCAAGTTTATCCTCCGGGATATCAACGATTCTAATGCAAACCGGCCGATCGCGGACGACATCGAGTTTTTCGATATCTTCAAGAGCCGCGGTAATATTTTTTTGCCGATTCGGATGTGTGGTCACGATGGCCGGGACGGTATTATTTTCGTCATGTGCTTCGTGCTGAAGAATTCCGGAGATGCTGATGTCATGGTCAGCAAGAATTCTGGCCAATTTCGCAAAGGTCCCTGGTTTGTCGGTAACCATTAGCCTGATATAGAACCTGCTGATGAGATTGTCGACCGAGTCGATGGAATTTCCGGCAGGAGCGACGTTAAGGTTTTTGAAAGTGGTTTGTGAATTACCGATCGCGACATCGATAATGTCGGCGACAACAGCACTTGCGGTTGGCATCATTCCTGCGCCTCTTCCGTAAAACATAACCTGTCCAATGGCATGAGCGAAGATACTGACGGCGTTGAATGGTCCATCGACCCGTCCAAGTGGATTGTCAGTCGAGATGAAAGCGGGATGTACCCTTAGAGAGATCTTTCCGTCGTCATTTTTTTCACCGATGGCGAGCAGTTTGAGGACGTATTGCATCTCTCGGCCATAGCAGATATCATCGATGCTGATATTTTCAATACCTTCGATATAGATATCGTCGAGAGTTATTTCGCAGCCGAAAGCAAGAGTTGCGAGTATTGCGAGCTTATGGGCACTGTCACCACCGTTGATATCGAGTGCGGGGTCGGCTTCTGCGTAGCCTTTCTGCTGAGCTTCTGCCAGGGCGACCGCGAAATCCTTGTTTTCGGAGGTCATGCTGGAAAGGATGTAGTTGCATGTACCGTTTAAAATTCCGTAGATAGCAGTTATGCGGTTTGCGGCGAGTCCTGTTCTTATGGCTGAGACAATCGGTATGCCGCCTGCACAGCTTGCTTCGAAGGCTATGCATCGGTCGTTTTTTCTTGCGGCGGTATAAAGTTCATTTCCGCACTTTGCGAGCAGAGCTTTGTTTGCGGTGACGACGTGTTTTCCGGCCCGGAGCATTTTTAGCTGTATGTCTTTTGCAACGGTGGTTCCGCCGACGAGTTCAACAGCGATCTGTATGGAATCGTCATCAAGCAGGGTGTTGATATCGTCGGTTAGAAGGCCTTGTGGTAGTAACACCGGCCGTGGTGATTTTGTATCAATATCCACGACGACGGCCAGGGCAAGCTCAAGGCCGGTCT
>CBDUSK010000067.1:0-7751 GCA_965369915.1 uncultured Phycisphaerae bacterium | reverse complement strand
TTACAACAGAAAGGACACTTGGTATCGTGGGAAAAACAAAGCCAATCTTAACATTTTCTTAACAAGTGTTGAGTAGTGCGGTGGCCTGCCCTGAGCGAGCACCGCGAGTCGAACGGGCTCTTTGAAAACTTAATAATGTTCCCAGCGGCCTAAAGCCATATCTGTAATCTCTGTGGCCAATAATTTAGTGTCCATTCGTGCCCGCAGCCTGCCCTGAGCGCAGCCGAACGGGTGGCTAAAAAACAAAGGAGAAAATGTTACAAAATTGTCACGAACCCAAAACGAACCAAGCTGATAATACAGTCCGATATATTTACCACCTTTTTGCGAGCAGGGTATCGAGACTAACAGATATCTCACCGGCGGCGAGGACACTATTGTTGTCAAGATCCAACCCGACATCTACAGTAACGGTTCTTATATCAGAAGCCGAGCCGGTATCGGCAACGTTACAGAGATAATCCCCATCAAGTGCCAAATTGCTTACGGCATATGAAGTAGTGTAGTCGTAAATCGAACGGGCTTTAATATCGTCAAGTTTTGCCTGAGCGAGACTAAGGCTTCGGGTTTTTCGTTCGATGATGGTTGAATTAAGATGAGCAGCGGTAAGAGCCTTTAATATGGGTACCATGGCCACGACCAACAGGCTTGAAGCCACTACGACTTCGGTGATCGTGAGCCCGGCATGCCTTTTGCGGGTAGTTGCACTACCCGAAGAAGGCAAGTTCTTTCGAGCTGTTTTGAAACAGCTTAATATTAATCTTAGTTTTCGACACATTTTATCATGCCTGTAGACGCAATAACAGTGATCGTAAAACTTCTTCCTTCGGCAATGATATCAAGGGTCCCGCTTCCAAGCGGAAGGTTGCCGAGAGGTCCGAATTTAAATATTGTATCGCCGGTGCAACTGACATCCGGATCGATAGTATGCGTTTCCAATACAGTCGAAGGCGGGTCGAGATTTACAATTTCGTAGCTTGTAAAAGGAGGCCCGCCGATCATATTTATTTGATATCCCGAAGTATTGTTTGCGGCATCGGTAATTGCAAGCCGCCGAATACGCCGAAGATCAGTGACGATCTTGCTGGAAAAAGTATCGGCCTTCTGCTTTCTTATGATGGCGAAATTAATCTTGGGAAGAGCTATGGCGGCAAGTATCCCGATAAATATCACGACAAGGATCATTTCGACAAGAGTATGGGCGTTTTGCCTTTTCATTACATAAGCCTGTAAAAAATAAGGATGACTACAGCCAACTACCGCAGTCATCCTTTTAATCCAAATATATAAAAACAGTTAAAGTGCCCTGCTCCGGCGTACTCTTAATGAGTAGCTACATGGGTGGCATAATCGATCCTGTTATTGGTCAGAACATTTTCATATACCCCACCGGTTATAGGACAAGTTGGTGCAAGATCGGGAAAATAGCACGGATCGTTGGTTACAACAATCAGAGTCGCAGGATAACCACTCTTATCGGCATTGTACATTTCGATAGAAGAGTTGATTATGTCCACATTTGTGAGGCAGGCGTTTAACTTTGCATTTTGGGCACTTTGAGATATTCGCGGTATTGCAATTGCCGCTAAAGCAGCCAGGATCAATACGACGATCAACAGCTCGATTAAAGTAACACCCGTTCTTTTTGTTTTTCTAACCATTTTCATATTCCTCAATTAGAGTTTTCTGAACCATATTTTTTCAGCCGTTAATACTTTGTGTTCTCATTTCCTGTTATCGGTACGAAGTTACGGCCACTTTGGTGATTTCTTAGTTTTTTTACTTTATTTTATATGTCCCATATAGTCGAACATCGGCAAATATACGCCCAGAAGTATTGTTCCAACGACAGCTCCCATAATAAGTGAGAGGATGGGTTCAATTTTGACCAGTATTGACTTAATCAGCATATCTATCTGCGTATCGAGGAAATCAACGCCTTTTGAGAGCATTTCCGGCAGGATACCGGCCTCTTCCCCGGCCGCTGCCATTTGAACTATCATAGGCGGGAAAATGGTGAATTTCCCCATGGGGACGGCTACGGAACTTCCGGTAATAATCTCTTCCCGTATAGTCTTTACTATTTTATCCATTTCGGTATTGTCAGCGACGTCCCTGGCCAGGTCTAACGATTCGACCACGGATACACCGGCTTTTGACATCATTGCAAAGGTCCGAACAAAATGGCTAACCATGACCATTTTGTTTAACCTGCCGAAAACAGGCATATTGAGTTTAAAAGAATCCAGCCTTGCCTTGACATGTGGATTACCCGATATTCGTCTGATAATAAAAACGATCAACAGGATCATCGGCAGCGTAAACCACCAATATTCTCTAAACATCCGGCTGATACCAATAAGCAGTAAAGTTGGCCCGGGCAGGGTAACATTGAGCTGGCTATAAAGCTTCTGGAAAACAGGGATAACAAAAATCATCAGTCCTGTAACGATCAACAGACACATAATACCCACGATAATCGGGTATGAAAAAGCAGCTTTGACCTGCTTTTTTAAATCATCCTGTTTTTCAAGATAGACAGCGGCCATTTGAAGAGTCTCTCCAAGTTTTCCGCCGGCCTCACCGGCTTCGACCATTCCGACGAAGAAATCAGAAAAAACTTTTCTGTACTTTGAAAATGCGTCTTTCAGGGTCAGTCCTGTTTCGACATGACTTCTGATATCAGTGATAATCTCTTTAAAGGCCGGGTTTTCAATTTGAACTTCAAAAGTTTCGAGGCACCTGGTTATGGAAAGTCCGGCAGAGTACATTCCGGCGAACTCATATGCAAAAGTAACGATCTCGGCCCGGCCGATTCTTTTGTGACTTGACTCGATGTTTCTTCTGCTGCGGTGGACCTTGACAAGAGTATAGCCCATCTTGGCCAATTCGCTTTTCAATTTACGTACACTGTCAATGTCCGTATAAATACCGCTGAATTCGTTGCCGCCGGAATCTTTTGCAACATATTTGAAATCAGGCATTACTTTTCCCTCATATCCACAACACGAAGTATTTCATCCAAAGTAGTTGTGCCGTCCAATACCTTTGAAATACTCTGCATTTTAAGCGTTTTCATTCCCTCCATCACAGCAGAATTTTTTATCTCGTCATCCGATGAGTTTTCGATTATCAACTTCCTTAAGTCGGCAGAAATATCTAATATCTCATAGACACTTTCTCTTCCTATATACCCTGTGTTCTGGCAGGAATTGCAGCCTTTACCGCGGTAAACTTTGAAATTCTTGCCTTCCTGCTTATCCACGAATAAAATCTTAAGTTCTTCTGCAGAAAGCTTGTATTCCTCCCTGCAGTCCGGACAGACTAATCTTATAAGCCTCTGAGCGACAGTGCCCAGCAGAGAAGATGCTACCTGGAAAGAAGGTATTCCAAGTCTTACCAAACGTGATATTGCGCCGACAGCATCGTTAGTATGAAGTGTGCTCAGAACCAGATGGCCCGTAAGAGCGGCACTTACGGCGATCTCTGCGGTCTCAAAATCGCGTATCTCACCAACAAGTATGATATCGGGGTCCTGTCTTAAAATGTTTCTGAGTCCCGATGCAAAAGTCCTTCCGATCTCGGGTTTTATCTGGACCTGAGTGATACCTTTCAAACGATACTCGACGGGGTCTTCTATGGTAACGATGTTTCTTTCCGGAACATTCAAGTATTCTATTATGGAATACAGGGTCGTGGTTTTACCGCTGCCGGTGGGGCCGGTCAGAAGGATCATGCCGTAAGGGCAGTCGATCATAGAAGTTATCTTCTTGTAGTTATCAGCCTCTTTTACGATCTGGTTAAGGGATGCCAGAGAAGTTGAGGTATCGAGGATCCTGATAACTATTTTCTCTTCACCTATTGCCGGCAGTGACGAAACACGTAAATCGTAATTCTTATCATTATGATCGAAACTGATATGACCACTCTGAGGAATCCTTCTTTCCGAAATGTCCATATCCGCAAGGATCTTAACATGTGAGATAACCTCGCGCTGTGCGGAAGCGGGAACCTCGATGGCATTTAATAAAATACCATCGACACGATATCTTATTCTCATGTCAGGTTCCTGCGGTTCAATGTGTATATCACTGGCCCGGGCATTTATTGCACCGGTTATAATAGAATCGACGAGCCGGACAATAGGTGCATCGGCTACCTTGGCCGACTGGCTTTTCGACTTCTTGATTTTGGATTCAGACTCGGAAGAGTACTTGAGCCTCATCTCGACGATGTCCTGCTTCGTAACGCTTTCGAGGTTATACTGATAACTGATGGCCTGTCTGACCGCTTCAACCGTAGCCGCCAGCGGAATGACTTTATACCCCGTCTTGGTAGTGATCGAATCTCTGACAGAAAAGTTAAGAGGGGAACTCATGGCGACATAGAGCGTGTCTTTTTCAATACGCACGGGAATAAGCGTATTCTGATGGGCTACATCATAAGAAACGAGTCTGACTGCAACAGGGTCAATCATATCCGAAGAAAGATTTACGAATTCGATTCCGTTTGTCTTGGCGGTAAGCTTTGTGAGTTGATCCTGATCGATGAGTTTTTTGCTCTTCAGCACGCTAATGATGCTTTTTCCGGACGCTTCGCACTCGTCGACGAGCTTCTTTGCAAAAGGCTCATCGAGTATCTTCTCCTCAAGCAAAAACGAAATTGTCGGATCTTTTTTTTTCATGTTTCACCCCAATAGCGCACACTCTTAACCTTATCTATCGCACAAACGGTATCGACAATCCGAACAGCCGACTTAAGAAATAAAAGCCTCCCTTGATGCCGAAATAAAATTTATAGGACGTTGAAAAAAAGATTTGACTCAAAGCTGCCGAATTGTCTGTTCCGTTTGCCTCCAGAAGTATTCTGCTCGTCCGATAAACAGAAAATACAAATTCAGATTAAGCAAACGGGCTAAAAAAACGATAAACTGACCGCAGCTTGCCTGAGAGATGGGGACGATATTATATCTATAAGCAATAGAATTATCAATACTCGAAGGAAAATTTGAGACGTGGCAAAAAATGCGGAAACTATTTCGTTTAAGGATTCGGCATCAACTCTTGGGGTCGAATCTGTTTTTGAGTTCCTCAACAGCATGGACTTGAGAGGGCTGAACGAAAACACCGAGAAAACTTTAAAGACTGTTATAAGCACGATCGCTGAGCAATTCGGAGCCGACCATGGATATATAATAATAAAGGGCCAAGGCGGCCGGCCGGCAGATGTGGTCAATATACATCGCGACGGATTGGATAATTTACTGGTAACTGCAAGCTATGCCATAATCGACAGTGTAATGGAAACCGGACAGGAACTCTTTGTCACAGATGCGATGAACAGTGAACAATTCCGGGGCGATCCGTGCTTCCAGAGGTTCAATATAAACAAGGTCATCTGCAGCGCCATCAAAACCGATGAATCGGTATCAGGTGTAATTTACATAGACAGTAATAAAAGCGAGTGCAAATGGGACAACACACACTCTACGATGCTTGACTTGACAGGACAATTTCTTGGGTTATCCACTCAAAATATTCTTCTTCAGGCCGCAAGTGATGAAAACAAAAGACTCGTCGCCGCAGGTAAGGCGACTCTGCAGTTGTCGCATTCGGTGAAAAACATACTTCAAATGATCGGTGGAGCAGCAGAAGTAATTGACTTCGGACTCAGGTCAAACGAGATACATCGTGTCAAACGGAGCTGGGACATTCTCAAACCAAATATCGAAAGACTGAAAAAATTTACGCTGGACATGCTCGATTACAGTAAGGAAAGAAAACTTGAGCTTGAAGCATGTGATTTCAACCGGATCATACAGAGCTCTATTGAATCGCTCCAGAACCAGCTTAAGCAGAAAAAAACAAAACTTCAGATCAGGGTGGACCAGGACATACCGATCATCGAATTGGACAGCGAACGTATCCATGAAATGTCATTGAACCTTATCTTAAATGCCATTGACATCGTAGACGAAGCAACCGGCGTCGTCAATATCGAAACCAGGTATATCGAAGAGACCCAGGAGGCCGAACTTAGTGTTACAGACAATGGCCCGGGAATGACCGAGGAGATAATGGAAACGATCTTCGAGCCGTTTGAATCGGATAAGAACAAATTCGGCACGGGACTGGGCATGCCGATTGCAAAACAAGTTATCGATCAGCACAACGGACGTATCGAGATAGATACCGAAATAGGTAAAGGCTCTACCTTCAGGGTCTACCTGCCGGCCAACGTTGTCGAACAAAAGTAACGCAGGCTGAAACTAAACACACGCAGAAAAACTCGCACCGCATTCCGGAATTCTAAGAGCCTCTAACAAAATGAATCGTTGTAACCGCTTATGACAATTTTCTGTCTGAATACCCCCTAATGGGCCGGGCTGGATTCGAACCAGCGAAGACTTACGCCAATGGGTTTACAGCCCATCCCCTTTAGCCACTCGGGCACCGACCCCGTATCAAACCGGTGAGTTTACACGTTTTTAAGCCGATTTCAACAAAAAAACGGCTTGAAATGATAAAAATCCCTGCAAAATTCGACCAAACCCAAATCCAGGACCGAGCCTATTGTTTCCACTTACTTCAAGGCAAAAGGCATATTCTTAACAGATCAGGTTCTAAGATTAGCAGGGAAATATCGGTTAAACCCAAAAAATACTCCATGAAATCACCTTTTTAAATTCATTTCACCGGCCTGATTGCCGAGAACAATCATAGACTGAGACCAAAAATCCTGAATGTCAGCAGGGATGCGTTTGCGAAACCATTTTTGTCATTTATTATCGGATCTTAGTCAGACAAAAATATACATAAGGTCTTTACCGATAAGAAAGCTGTAAAATGGAAGATAAAAAAATATCCACAAAAAAGATTCGTGAACTTATGGAAAAAACACCGCAAGAGGACTCTTCCGAAAACTGTGTTTTTGCCTCCAAAAAATGGCTGCCGATAAATGATATAATGGTTAAAGATGTCGCGACCATGTCCGTTAACGAAACGGTATTTTCGGCGGCAAAATATATGTTCGAGAAAAGGGTCTCCTGTATCATTGTTCTTGATGGAGATAAAGTGGCGGGAATTCTTACTGAGACCGATTTCCTTAAAAGAATTGCAGCAAAAAAAAGAGATCTCACTCATATAGAAATTACCAGTTTAATGACTTCGCCTGTCATAAGTATCTCATCAGATACATCTGTCCTTCAAGCAGGAGCCGTCGCAGAGGAAAATCATGTTAAGAAACTGCCCGTTATAGATAATGGTAAACTAGTCGGCATCATAACTCAAACCGACCTGGTCCGCGTCCTTACATACTACGGCATGTGGAGGGATATCGAGGAAATAATGACCCCGGATGTGGTAACAATACAGGCTGACGCTACAATAGTAGAGGCCGCTGAAGCTATGACCAATAACAATATATCATGTATCGTTGTGCTTAATGATAAGGAGGTAACAGGCATCCTTACTGAAAGAGATGTCCTGAAAAGAGTCATCGCGGCTCAAAAAGATCCCAACACCACTAAAATAAATGAAGTCATGTCTTCTCCGGTCAAGACTGTACCGCCCGATTACTCTGTATTCAGCGCCAGCAGACTTATCGAAAATGTGAATATTCGAAGGCTCGTAGTCCTGGAAGGCAACACATTGAAGGGTATTGTAACACAGACAGACATTTTCAGGGCGGTCAAACACAAACTGCAGAACGAAGAAGAGAAATTCCACGAACTCCTGGAAAAAAGCTAACCG
>CBDUSK010000066.1:0-7772 GCA_965369915.1 uncultured Phycisphaerae bacterium | reverse complement strand
TGTAAGTTCTTTTGCAATAAGGGCTTAAGGTAATTCTCGCGAGGGACTTCGGTGGATTTTTCGGGTGTATGTTGTTAACTTTTTCCCGGTTTTGTAACAGGGAACTCTGAGCAGGGAGTCCTTAGCTGTTTCAAAGAGTATTTGCAGATGATGTTCGAAGATAAGCTTTTTTATGAAGAAAGTCAGTCGCCAGAATCTTTGGCAAATTTGCCGAGAGGCAGAAAGAAGTTTTCTTTTCCTACCCGGCCTGAAAAGCCTGTTACGTCGAATACCTTTTCGAGATTCTGGCGCGAAAATACCTCGGCGGCAGGGCCTTTATGATAATTTATATCCGAGCCAAGGAGCAGGACATCGTCACAATACTGAGCGGCGAGATTAATATCATGAGTTATAGCCACTATTGTCTTATTTTTTTCAAGCTGCATTTTCTTTAACAGGTCGTATATCCTGACCTGGTGCCGAAGGTCTAAAAAACTTGTAGGCTCGTCCAGCAGCAGTATTGGTGTATCCTGGGCCAGCGCTCTTGCGATAAAAACCCTTTGTCTTTCACCACCGCTGATCTGGGCAAGCTGCCTTGATGCGAATTGCTCCGTGTCGGTTGCCTTGAGTGCATTTTGGACGATCTGTCTGTCGATCTTTGTTTCAAAACCCAGCCGGCCATAGTGCGGAACCCTTGCCATCAAGACTGTTTCAATTACTGAAAAGCCGAATACCGGAACAAATTCCTGCCCGACCACAGCGATCTTGCGGGCAAGGGATTCTGTACTGTATGCCCCGAGAGGGGCATCGTCAATTGTTATCGCCCCTGTCCTGGCTTTGAGTATTGCGATAAGCAGATTAAGCAGGGTGCTCTTACCCGCGCCGTTAGGTCCGGCTATAGCGAGAAAAGAGCCGCGTTCGACCTTAAAGCTCAGGTCCCCAAGAACGCGGGTCTGGTCATAATCAAAACTTAAGTTATTGACTTCAATGATATTCATTTTCCAGGCCAGTTTACCTTTTGTGTATATTTTACCAGCAGTATCAAAAAGAAAGGACCTCCGACAAGAGCGGTGATCACTCCGACCGGCAGTTGAGCCGGGGCAACGATAATACGGGCGATGGTATCTGCGGCGACGAGGAATATCGCTCCGGAGACGGCACTTAGCGGAACGAGCTGCCGATGGTCGGGGCCGAAGACCAACCTGACCCCGTGTGGTACTATCAGACCTACGAAACCTATCAGTCCGCTTAAACTCACCGCCACCGCGGTTATAAGTGCCGCGACTGCAAAAGCGGTCACCTGGATCCTGGTGATGTTTACGCCCATAGTCCTCGCATCGGTTTCGCCGAAGCTGAGGATGTTGAGTTGTGGGCTGATATAAAACAGGGCGAGTATCCCGGTTATTACCAAGGCTGCACAGATCCAGATGATATGAAAATTTTCTATTGCCGCCATGTTCAAATTACCCATCAGCCAGAAGATGGTCATCTGCATCCGTTCACTCCCGGCGATAGAGGTAAGGAACATGATGACGGCGGAGAAAAAAGCGTTTACGACGACGCCGGCCAGGAGCAGCCCCGTAATGTGCGATTTGCCTGTAAATCTGCCGATGCCCCAGACTAACCAGACGGTTCCGAGTGCACCTGCGAAGGCAAAGACGGCGATCGAGGAACCCCACCAAAACGACCATGACAGACCCGTGAGGATGGCGAGCACTGCACCAAGCCCGGCGCCGCTGGATATCCCGAGGATGTAAGGGTCGGCGAGAGGATTTCGCAGAAGCGCCTGGAACACGACGCCTGAACATGCAAGGGCCGCACCGATAACGGCGGCCAGGATGATCCGAGGCACTCTGACATGTACGAATATTTCATAATCGATATTGAAACCATCATGGAGGCCGGCGCCGGAAAAAATGTTTTTCAAAGAGATACTCTCTGTGCCGATCATGGAACAGGCAAACATCACTAACGCCAGGACTCCCAGCCCTGTTGCCGTCCTTGCCAAGAGTCTTTTTGCTGTGAGAAGTTTGTTTGTCATTTTTTATCGAACAGTTCGGGTCTTAGACATTCGGCAACATTTTTGACGGCCTTTGGCAGTCTCGGGCCCAGACGCGAGACGGGGCCTGGGTCTATTACGTAGATCCTCTGGTTTTTAACGGCCGGCACGCTTTTGAATCGGCTCCAGAACTTAAGGGCCTTTTGTTGCTGTATTGACAGTTCTTTTCGTCCTTGGGCCGGGATGATTATAACATCTGCATCGCAGGAGTAAAGCTGCTCGGTGCCTATCGGAGGATATTGATGCAGAGTCGGACCGATAGCGTTTTCACCGCCGGCAAGAACGATGATCTCATTGACGAACGTACTCCTGCCGGCAACACGAAGCGGTTCAGTTTGAATCACCCACAGCACCCGGATCTTTTCAGTTGAATCGAACATTGCGGCAAGGCCGTCAAGTTCTTTTTTTATGTTCAGGATGAGTTGGTCGGCTTTTTGAGTTGTGTTTGTAGCCTCGCCGATCTTTTCAATGGCTCCAAAAAGGTCGCTTACCTTTTCGATGTTCATGGTAAGTATCCCGCAGCCTGAAGCTTTAAGTCTTTTGGCGAGATTTCTTTGCTGTTCGAAACCGAGCGTGATCACCAGGTCTGGTTTGGCGGCTATAACGGCTTCGATGTTGGGCTGCCAGAATGTTCCCATCTTCGGTTTTTTTTCTGCGGCAGGCGGATAATCGCTGTGGATGGTGACCCCTGCGATATTATCTTCCAGGCCGAGCGCAAAAAGTATTTCGGTAAGATTCGGCGCCATGGAAACGATCCTGTCAAGCTGGGTTAACGGCTGGGGGATCTTTTTTATGCCGGTCTCGAACCCAGTGGTTATAACGACAAGCCCGGCACAAGCCAGGATGGTAAGGATCAGCAATATCGGCCACCTTTTTTTCATCATTATAACCAGGTTTAATTAAACTTTTGTCGGATCGGTTTTTAAAAACCGGTTCTTTTGAACTGTTTTTCCAGCTCCTTTATTGAGAATTTTATGGTCGTTGGCCGGCCGTGCGGACATCGGCTGGCCCTGGCGACAGTCTCCTTGTCTTTCAGGAGCTGTTCGATCTCGGAGTCAGTTAGCCGCTGTCCCGCTTTGACGGCGGCCTTGCACGCGGCGAGGTCAAGCACCTCGTGCAGCAGCCTTTCGGGATCGAGTTCGTGGGCCTTGTCTACCAGCATATCGACAAGCCCCTGAACGAAACTTCCCGGGCTGACCTTGTCCAGAATTGCCGGGAATGCCTGGATGGCGACGGTCTTTGGCCCGAATGGCTCAAGTTCGATGCCCAGCTTTTCGATGAGTTCTGAATTGTTTTTTATAGCCTCTGACTGGGCTTCGGTAAGCTCGAAAGTCTCCGGTATCAGCAGCCGCTGCGAAAAAAGGTTTCCTGAGGATATTTTCCTGCAAAGCTCTTCATAGATTATCCGTTCATGGAGTGCGTGCTGGTCAACGATAACAAAACCTTCGTCACTCTGAGTGATGATATAACTGTTATGCACTTGCAGAAATTTTTTAGAGGCAGGGTGTATTTGCGCATCGGATGTGTTCCCAGCGCTGGTGGGTTTAAATTCGGTGATATTTTTTGCTGGAGCGGAAAAGCCGAAATGCTGCTGGCTGGTGCCGACGGGTTTGTGCTCCTTGAAAAATTCGGCCATAGCTTCGGCGATCCTCTGTCGTCGGGCCTGTTCGGCATGAGAAGTTTGACTATCGTCAGCGAGACTTACTGAAGGAGATGGCAGTTGCGCACTGATGTCCAGATTTATGCCGAGCAGCTTTTCTCGAAGCACAGCCAGAACCTGTGAATGGACGACATTGGCATCTCTGAAACGAACCTCGATCTTTGTCGGGTGAACGTTAACGTCATATGCATCGGGCGGCATCTCAAGGAACAGAAACACTGCCGGGTATTTGTTGGGCTCGATAAGGCCGCGGTATGCTTCCTTTATCGCGTGAAAGATGAACCTGTCGCGTATGAAGCGCCTGTTCAAAAAAACGTACTGAAATTTGCTGGTTGCTCTTGCCAGGGCCGGCTTTCCCATAAGCGCGGTTATGGTGATATTTTTTTCACTGCTTTGGGTCTCTATCAGGTCGGCGGCGACGGCCTTACCTGACAATTGCCCGATCCTGTCTATCAAGTTTGCACTTGGTATGAGCCGATGCAGTTGTCTTGAGTTATGTATCAGCGTCATGTCGAGTTGACAATGGGACAGAGCTATCCGTGTGAAGTGTTCGATGATATGGGTCATCTCGGTGTTGGCGGTGCGGAGGAACTTTCTTCGGCCGGGCAGTTTATAAAAAAGATTTCGCACCTCGATCGTCGTCCCGCAGTCGCCGCTGGCCGGCTTAAGTCGGCCTTTATTGCCGCAGTCCATCTCAAATCGGTTTGCCTGGATCGAGTCAGCGGTTCGGCTTATCATGCTGACTGTGCTTACCGACGCGATGCTTGCCAGGGCCTCTCCCCTGAAACCCATCGTCGAAATGTTAAGCAGGTCCTCGTCGGTCCTTATCTTACTTGTGGCATGGGGCATAAATGCGCTTTGCAGATCATCGGCTTCCATTCCGATGCCGTCATCGGTAACAGATACCAGTTTGCGTCCCCCGTCCTCGATCTTGACGGTGATCCTTTTTGCCTGGGCATCGATACTGTTTTCGAGCAGTTCCTTGACCACGCTCCCCGGACGTTCGATGACTTCACCGGCGGCGATCATGTTGACCATGTTTTCGTCAAGGACGGCGATTTTTCCCATAAGTATTCTCTCGGCAGGTTCAATACAAATTCAGATCACAACAGCAGGCTGCTTCCGGTCATCTCTTGAGGTTTTTCCAATCCCATCATTTCCAGAAAGGTCGGCACCGCGTCAGCAAGTCTTCCGCCCGACGCCATCTTTCTGCCTTTGAAGCGTTCGTCGAAGACGATCAGCGGAACCTTCCCTACGGTATGAGCCGTGTGAGGCATGTCGTTTTTGATATCCCACATCCTGCTGAAGTTGCCGTGGTCAGCCAGGATAATGGCGCCTCCTCCCGTTTCTTTTATTTTTTCAAGGATCTTGCCGACACATTCGTCGACGGCCTGTGCTGCGGTTACCGCCGCCTCCAGCACGCCGGTATGTCCTACCATATCAGGATTTGCAAAGTTCACGATTAGTACGTCATATTTGTCCGAAGCCAGCTTTTCCAGCACCACGTCGCAGACTTCATAAGCGCTCATTTCGGGCTTTAAGTCATAGGTCTTTACCTTTGGAGACGGGACGATCTGTCTGTCTTCACCTTCAAAAGCATCTTCACGTCCGCCGTTGAAGAAAAAAGTGACGTGGGCGTATTTTTCCGTTTCGGCGCATCTGAATTGTTTCAGCCCTGAATCGCTGAAGTATTGCCCCGCAATGTTAGGCATTTGTTTTTGTTTTGGAAAAGCCGCCGGCGCCGGGATCGTAGCGTCGTATTCGGTCATGCAGACGTAATAAACTTTCGGCAGAATTTGCCTTACAAAACCCTGGAACTTGTCGTCATCGACAAAAGCCCGGGTGATCTCGCGCGGTCTGTCGCCCCTGAAATTAAAGAAGATAATGCTGTCGTCGTCTTCGATGAGGGCTTTGGGTTTGTTGTCTGCTCCGGTGATCAGGACCGGTTCTACGAACTCATCGGTAATGTCATTTTCGTAACTCAAAGCCATGGCCTGGGCGGCACTTGCAGCTGTCGGGCCCTTTCCGAGAGTCATGCAGTCGTAAGCGGCCTGTACTCTTTCCCAGCGGTTATCCCGGTCCATGGCATAGAACCTGCCCATGATCGAAGCGATCTGACCGACGCCGATTTCCTTCATCTTCTCCTCGATCTGTTTGAGGTAACCCGCGCCGCTGGTCGGGGGCGAATCACGACCGTCGGTGAAGGCGTGCAGAAAGACTTTTTCCATATCGTTTCGCTTTGCAAGTTCCAGCAGACCGTACAGATGTTTCAGGAGCGAATGGACGCCGATGTCGCTGCACAGGCCCATTAAATGGACTTTGCCGCCGCTTTTTTTTGCGAGATCGACGGCCTTGCCAAGTTCGGAATTTTCGAAAAATTCACCTTCCCGAAGAGACCGTGTGATCTTTACCGAATCCTGGTAGACGATTCTTCCGGCCCCGATGTTCTGATGGCCCACTTCACTATTGCCCATTGTCCCGTCGGGAAGCCCTACGTCTTCGCCGCTGGTCTCTATCAGGCAGTTCGGGTACTGAGCCATGAGCATATCGTCGACGGGGGTAGACGCACATTTTACCGCATTGAACTTGTCTTCTTCGTCTCTTGGATTATAACCCCACCCGTCGCGGATTATCATTACGTATGGTCTGTGTTCCAGTTGCACCTTCTTTTTTGCCATTAATTTTAAACCTTTTTAATCTGTCAGGTCCGATATAGAACTATCACCGTGGATTGATAACCAGCAATACGAACGGCAGGTAATGGTAAGAAAACGGCGGTAATCTGTCAAACATTAACCGGTCGAAATTAAAACCGTAAGTTTTGGGGCTTGTAAGTATCGGGTCGTGAAGTATTTAGGATATAGTGCGGTATGTTTGGTCGCAGAAACTACAGACAGTTTTTTGCAGGGTAAAAACTTTGACAATAACATTTGAACTGGTATAATCATCCGCTTGAGTTTATCGACAATAATTAAAGCTTGTTCACTGAAGGATTGAAAGGGTTTGATTGATGCTCATGCGAGTCGGCCTTTTTAGGTTGTTTGTTGTATCCATAGTGACCGTAACGGTAATGCTATCGGCCGGCTGCGGTAAGCAGCGAGAGCACATATCTAAGAACCGTGCCAAGGCGATCGGGTTGTATGTCGATGCAATGATGCTCAACGATCTTGATGAAAGAGACAAGGCCATCCAAAAACTCGATCTTGCGGTTGAACTGGACCCTGAATTTGCACTTGCCTATTCCCTGAGGGGAGATATTTATCAGGATGCTGAGAAATATGACAAAAGCTCCGAGTCCTATGAATCAGCGACAATTCTGGATCCATGGTCGTTCAGGGACTTTTTCAATCTTGGCAAGGTCAACCAGATAATGGAAAAATTTATCAAAGCGCTCAAAGCGTACATCATAGCCTGCGAACTCGAGCCGGAGCATTTCGATGCCCATCTAAATACCGCAAAATGCTTTTACGAGATTGAAGAATATGACCGGTCCTTTGAGTACAGCAAGAAAGCCAAGCTGATCGACCCCAACTCCGGCAAGCCTGAGGCTTTGCTCGGGGATATCTTCAAGGCACAAAAGGAACATTCTCTTGCGATCTCAGCTTATCGACGTGCACTTGAACTTGAAGGGGACGATTCCAAAACGATGACCTCCCTTGCCGTGGCATACCTGCGAACACAGCGATATGATTCAGCGACAGAACTTTTAAATTCCGCGATCACATTAGATCCGCAAAACAATATGGCTTATCAGTATCTCGGTTTTGCATACCTGAAACTTCGTGAGTTTGACCTTGCTATAGAAAGCTATCAAAGATCGGCCGAGATAAAGGAATTCGACTGGATGGTGCATAAAGGTCTGGGAGTGGCATATATATTAAAGGCGATCGACAAAGACGATGATAGCTTCAGATCAATAGGGGTTGAGCACTGGAATAAATCGCTGGACATCAAACCAGATCAACCCAGGCTTCTGCGGCTTCTAAAAAAGTACTCTGATTAGTTAATTCTGACAGGCCTTACAGGTATGAGTCATTCGCGATCAGATCAAGAATCAGCGGTTCCTGAATACAA
>CBDUSK010000065.1:0-7849 GCA_965369915.1 uncultured Phycisphaerae bacterium | reverse complement strand
CCTACGGATTAGAAATCCGTTGCTCTATCCACCTGAGCTACGGGCGCTAGAGGCTAAAAAAGTACTATAGCAATCCAAAGACACAAATTCAATCCTTTTTCATAAGTTAGTAAAAGCCCCTATATTATTGTATTACAATATTCAGTAGAATTGTGTCCGATGGGAAGAATAATTCCTACAGGCCCAACTTGATAGCTTCATCTTCCAGGCCGTAACGTTTCATCTTCTTATAAAGTGTTGTACGGTTGATCTGCAGGGCCTTTGCGGTCTTTTGCCTGTTCCAGTTATTCGCAACAAGCCCGGCACGGATAATAGCTATTTCGGGCTCGGTCATAGCCTCTTTTAAACTCATCGGCTTATATCCCTGCTGTAATGTGACCTGGCTTTGTGTTATCAGGATCTGCGGTAGATCTTCGACATCGATATATTGATTTTTGCTCAGCAGCACCGCTCTTTCAAGAACATTCTCCAGTTCACGCACATTGCCCGGCCAGGAATAACGCTGCAGGATTTCCATGGCTTCTTCGGTGATCCCCTCCTTTGTCTTACCATGCGACTGACAAAACTTGCGAAGGAAATGCTCGGCAAGAAGCGGAACATCACTTATTTTCTCGGCAAGGGCAGGAATGTCTATCGCCACAACATTAATCCGGTAGTAAAGGTCTTCCCTGAATCTCCCGGACTTGACTTCCTCGGCCAGGTCGGTATTCGACGCAAGTATTATCCGCGTATCGACTGTTATAGTCTCATTACTGCCTACCGGTTCGAATTGTCTGTCCTCCAGAACCCGCAAAAGCTTGACCTGCATGGCCGGCGAGGCGTTCGATACCTCATCAAGAAAGATCGTACCGTTGTCCGAAGCAAGAAATTTACCTTCCTTATCTCTCACTGCCCCCGTAAATGCGCCTTTGACATGCCCGAACAATTCACTTTCCAGCAGCGTTTCAGGCAATGCGCCGCAGCTGACTTCGACAAAAGGCTTATCCTTCCGCCAGGAACGATAGTGGATCGACCTGGCCAGCATGCTCTTTCCCGTACCGGACGGGCCAGTCATCAAAATCGTTGTGTTGCTGTCTGCGACCGCCTCAATAAGGTCGAATATCTTCACCATTTTATAGTCCTGGCTGATTACTTTTTCCAGGCTGTATTTATGTTCAAGCTGGCAGCGAAGGTCCCTGTTTTCACTGAGAAGCGATTGCTGACGGATCGCTCGTTCCACTGCAAGACGCAGGTCGTCGTCAATGATCGGTTTAGTCAGGTAATCATAAGCTCCCATTTTTATAGCCTCGACTGCACTTTCGATCGTCCCGTATCCGGTTATCACTATGGTGACCGTCTGAGGGTGGTTCTTTTTAATAAGTGACAGCAACTCAAAACCGTCGCCGTCAGGCATATTCACATCCGTAATAACAAGCGAAAAGACCTGCCTTTTTAATTTGGTCACTGCTTCTGTGAATGAAGCCGCTCCGGTGGCAGTATAGCCTTCGAGAGTCATGAACTCGCATAGTGAATCAAGTATTATCTTGTCATCATCAACAATAAGAATGCTTGGTTTGGTCATACATTATACCTTTATCTTGTTCGTTATTGATCTTCCGTAGTCGTCGGCAATCGAACAGTAAAAATGCTGCCGCCCTCCGGGGCATTTTCCGCTGTGATCATGCCGTCATATTTTTCAATAATGTCCTTGCATATCGCCAGCCCCAGGCCCGTTCCTCTGCTCCGGCTCTTGGTCGTAAAGAAAGGCTCGAAAATCTTTTCTGTATTTTCCAGCAGAACTCCCGGGCCCGTATCCTGAAATTCCACTGATAACCGCCCGTCAGAACATCTTATCGTAATTTTTAGCAGTCCTTTTCGATCCATGGCATCAACAGAGTTCTTTATCAGATTACAAAAAACCTGAAACAGGCCGCCTCCACGTACCCGGGGTGAATCAGCCGAGTAGTCCCGTATGACGCTGATCTTTACCTGGCCTGTCGAAGACTCCATGCTCTTTATGGCATCAGCAATAACCTGGTCCACAGGAACAGATTCGAATGCTGAATAGGTACTGCGTGAAAATTCCAGAAGTTCGCTGATGATCTGAACCATACGCATCAGGCCGCAGCGGGATTGACGAATGTATTCTTTCGCTTTGTCTAACTTTCCATCGTCAATGACCCTCAATGCAAGATTAACATATCTGAGTATCCCATCCATGGGATTATTCAGCTCATGAGCCACTTTCCCTGCCACCTTCCCAATTGCCGCAAGCCTTTCGGCCTGGGCCAACTGGTGCTCTATGTCGACTTTATCGGTTATATCTTCGATAACGATCGCCCCACCTATTGCCTTTTGGGTAAGGGTTTCTTTCAGGGGTGTGCAGACAATATGCAACAATTTCTTTTGCCCCTTAAAGTTATATTTTACGGCGTTGAAATCTCCCTTTTGCTCAGCCGAGATCACAGATTTAAGCAACTCGGTCCAGTTTCCCCAAACGTTCTGTTCAGTACCGCAGGCAAGAGACTGATCAATGCATTCTCCAACATCGATAAGTTCTCGAGCCTTACTGTTGGCCTGTATTATCTTTAAATCCAGGTCAAATGCCACGATTCCCGGACAGAGAGACTCGATGATTGACTCGCCAAGATCACGAAATCCGAGTTTATCCATCTCGCAGCCAGATTGCTCAGAAACGTTTTTCTCCTTGGCTGAATCACAAGGTTGAGCCTGATTTGGCTGTTTTTGAACTGATTTAGACATAAATATGATATATCAAAAATTAACCACAAAAAAATTGTCAAGGCTGACGTTGCAAAAAATCAACACCGATGTTTATCTTTCGGAATAAACAATGCTGCTGTTTAACACATTATAAAACTTTACATCCACAATACATACGTCAATTAAATATCACTTAAATAACCCTGATATTACCGGACAAGGATGACTCGTGTTGTACAAATCACAAAGTCACGTTGCTTATAAACAACAGAATTGATATAAGGCCGCACAAAAAATCTGTTCTGATCTCAACAAGTTCATATAACCTTAGTGTTTACAAAAACTTGTAAATGTGAATCTGGGGTATTTATTTACAGATCGTTTTGGTACGATTCTTGCACTTTTTTCTTTTCGACCTATAGACTGCTTTTATTATAATTGGCGGTAATTTAAAGCAGGGATGCTTATAATGGAAACTGTTAACGAAAAAAGAAGACATCAACGACTGCCGCTAAGGTTCTCGGTCCTGTGCCAGAAGGTCGGTGTACCTGTCGGCAAAATTTATACGGGTACTTCCATAGATGTAAGCCCGGGGGGAATGTTGATTGATTTCAACACCAATGCCTTAAAACATGGTGAATTGCTGAGCGTAGAGATGTCGATCCCCCCAACTAAAGGGATTCTTGAATATGGAGGGAGATTTTCCGGCTACGCAAGAGTTATCAGAATCGACAGATCTTATCCGAAAAAAATGGCGAAATCAAATTCCGCCGCCCAAACCATAGCACTCGAATTCTGCGAATCTCTAAAATTACAAGTTTAACACCTAACTAAGCCTCAAAATCGCCCTTTTCTATATTATAAATCCCCTTTTCTACGCAATAAAGCGTTCAAGATATTCCTCTGTTTTACCCGGATTAGTTCGATTATGACCAGGATTGGGATATTCTAAAGACAACTAAACAAGATAAACTGTATCGCTAAAAATATTTTTATTGACAAAAATAGCGGTTTTTGTTAGAATGATGAACGGTACTGGTATATAATTATAATTAATTGTAACAGTCTCAATGGAGCCTGAGGGGTTCCTAGTACTTAAATCGAGCATCTGATGGTGATGCCAGCTTGCCGATTTAATGGAGAGAGGGTGAATCGAGAGAGGGTGATATGTTTACAAACAGGGTGCATGAACCAGCTTCTACCCGGACGACAAGTTTTGATAAAAGCCGGAATCGTAAGAGTGTTCAGAAAACAGGGATACCCGGGAAGTTTATTGATAACTTCCTCTCATGCCGTTTCGAATTGAAATACCGTATCAGCGAATCAAAGTCCGCAGCGGTTGAACAATTCGTCAGATCTTATCTGCATCTGGACCGATATAACCAAATCCGAACTGGGGGTGCTTATCCTATAGTAAGTCTCTATATGGATTCAGACAAGCTCGACCTTTGCCGCGAGACCCTTACTGGAAAGAAAAATCGCTTCAAACTTCGCGTCCGCAGCTATTCTGACGATCTGGATAAGCCCCTCTTCTTCGAGATCAAACGCAGGGTAAACCGCATAATCATCAAAAGCCGGGTTCGGGTTATGGATAATGACGTGGCATCTGTGATCATGGGGCATCCTTTGCCGCCGAGAGAATACAAGAACGATGAGAATGTGCTCAGACAGTTTCAGTTATACATGAACACTATTAATGCAAGGCCTATGGTTCTGATACGCTATATGAGAAAAGCTTACGAAAGCGACTCCGACAACCGTGTACGAGTAACTTTCGACCGTCAGCTTTGCTATAATGTCACCCAGGAACCCAAAGTAAAATTTAACTCTACAGGCTGGCAAAAACATCCTCTGGAGAGTGTCATTCTGGAGATCAAGTTTACAAGTCGTTACCCGGCCTGGTTAAGCCGAATGGTCAAGTGCTTTAACCTCCAACAGCAGTCGATGTCAAAGTATGCTTCTTCGGTAAAACATTCCTGTTCAATGGGGTTTTGCGCACCGTTAGTTATGGGGGCAATGTAACGATGGATAGAATGTTAGAAATACTGAACGAGACCTCGGTTATGGGTGGAAATATCGCCCCATGGTCGGTGGTCTTATCGATGCTTCTGGCCTTTGTTCTCGGGCAGGTGCTGGCCTGGGTGTACTTTTTCACTCATAGCGGTTTGTCTTATTCGAAATCATTCGTGCAGTCACTGATACTGATAACAATTGTGGTTTCGCTGGTCATGGCCACGATCGCAAACAGCTTTGTTACCGCTGTCGGATTAATGGGCGCTCTTTCCATAATACGATTTCGTAATATGATCAAGGACACAAGGGACATTGCATTTATTTTCTGTGCGTTAGTGATCGGCATGGCTACAGGTTCTCAGCGTTATGATATTGCCGTACTCGGTACGATTTTTATGTGCATGGTAATCCTGTACCTGCATTTTACCAGTTTCGGGACCCATCAGCCCCATAACGGTTTTTTGAGGTTCAGCCTTACCAGTCATATCGGTCCTGACCATCCGATAACCGCTATTCTTAAACGTTTTTGCGGAAACTTCATTCTCATATCCGCACAGGACAGCGGCTTCGGCAGTCCCATAGTCGAATATTCATATCAGGTAATGATCCGTAATGCTGCAAAAAATGAAACGATGCTGGCTGAACTGCACAACATCAAAGGCATCGAAAACGTCAGCCTGATCATGCAGGAACAATTGTTGGAGGTTTAGCTATACTATGATGAAGATAGACATCAGGACATACATCAGGCGCTTGAATATGCGTATCATGCCTGTTCTTGTCTGGTTTCTCGCAGTAATAACCATAGTCGGTCTGTTCCAGCAGCGTGCACAGCGTTTTGAAGTCGTTGGCATAGCTCAAAGTAATTCCGTTAACGTCGCATCTACCTGTGACGGCCGGCTTAAAAGTGTCCCTGTTCAATTGTACCAGGAAGTTAAACAGGGAGAAATTCTGGCTGTGATCGATACGGTGCTTGATAATGAACAGTTTAAAGCCGAACTGCAGGCAGAGCAAAATATTCTTTTAGCGGAGATCGATCAGTTAACAGCCGAATTAAATTCTGCCCGCCGGGCCTATGAGACCGACATCCAGGATCGTAGAGCCGATTGGGTCGCACAGAATCGAACGTTCACGGCTGATATAGTCAACGCCAAGCTTAACGTATTAACTATAGAAGCCTCTCTTAAACCAGACCAGATAAGACTCGAAAATCTGAAACTGAATAACAAAATATATTTGGCCCAGGACGATCGCATAAATATCAACGCAGTCCCTTATGAGTTGAAGAAGATTCGATTAGAGTATGACGAACTGGCCAAAAAAGTCGAATCAAACCAGCAGTTGCTCGATCAAGCCAAAATCGAAGCAGCACAAGCCGAGCAGCGGCGTAAGGAGTATTATGTTAATTATCCCGAGTTTGCTTCGACAGATGAACAAGCCGAAGAAGTCATACTTAAATCGGTAAATGTCCTGGAGAAGAAGATCGACAGATTATGGGTAAGGCCCGAGGACCTGGTCTTAAGGGCCCCGTTTGACGGTATAGTAAGGCAGCTCTCCGGCAAAACAGGAGAGGCTGTTTCGGCCGGCACACCGATACTGACTCTTGCAGAAACAACTCCGAGCGAGATCCTCGCTTATGCAGATCAAAGTCCTTCCAATCAGATCGCCGAGGCGATGGAAGTAGAACTTGTAAGAAACAGCGATCCCCCTCAGATCGCTCGGTCCCATGTGATACATCTTGGGCCCGCGATAGAACAGCTTCCGAGCCGGTTGTGGGTAAATCCTAATCTCCCTCAATGGGGACGTCCTTTCCTGGTGAAGATACCCGAAGGCATGGATCTGATACCGGGAGAACTGGTGGGGATAAGAAAACTGTAAAACAGTTTATGTCGTCTTACAGAGAAAGTGGTGATGAAAAGGTAATAAAAAATATTGTCATAATTTCTGACAATATGACAAATCACGCCCACTCGTCCCATAATATCATTTGTAAATACAAATAGAAGTCAGTGTCTAAAAACATAGAATACCGGATGGTAATGCATGTGAATTTCGTTGATTTTTCGGCTCTTTCCTGCTATAATACTATCTGGAAGTGTACTCAAGGAAATCAGTATTGAGGTGATCCCATTGGGGGTGTGATGTATGTATAAAATTAATAAACTAAAACCGAAAAAAGCGGCAGTAATTGTTTTGATCCTGTTTTATATTACCGGCCTTGGAGTCTGTTTTGCCCAAACTTCATCTCCTTACGACACCACCGTTGCGACAAGTGCTAAGGACCGTCTGCAAACAAAGGTCACATACAGTTGCGAAAACCTGCCGATGGAAGATATGCTCAAAGAACTCTCGGAACTGGGACAGGTTTATATAGTCAAAAGTCCCAGGGTAACGGGTGATGTCTCCATAAAAGTTGTAGATGTGCCCCTCGAAGAGGTGCTCACCAATATCCTTGGGGCATATGATTATACATATATCGCAACGGAAAACATGGTAAGAGTGGTCCCGCTCGCTGAGGCGGTCATCATGCGGGAGACCCTTATTACCAGGATATACAAGATCACTTATGCAGACGCCAAAGAAGTCACCGCCGCGCTGAAAGACTTCCTGTCGATCAATGGAAAGGTCTCCTTTAATAAAGGGACCAGCCATATAATAGTCACCGATACTGAAGACAAGATCAGGGCCATCGATAAATTCATCGATGAGATAGACCGTATTACCTCGCAGGTGCTGGTCGAGGTAAGGATATACGACATAACCAGCAACGAAGCCTTCAAGATAAATCCCGAATGGTCCATCCAGCGAAACACCCCGGAAGTTACTACAAATTATGAAGATATGATTTCACACAGGGTTGGTGTTGATCCAGCAGAAGTGGGTGAAGAAATTCACGGAGATGAATGGAATACAGCTCCTGGAATAGGAACACTACAGTATCCTGCAACCGACCCTTACGACGTTAACCGTGACACCAAAACCGAGACATATCAGACCAGGCGGAGAGAACCTCTCTTCGGCGGTTCGTTCGATAGAACAGACGGCGGCACTATTCATATCAGCCTGCTTAATAACACCATCGACCTGGATTTTGTGCTGAGCATGCTCCACAGCACCGTAGAAGCCAAGCTCC
>CBDUSK010000064.1:0-7872 GCA_965369915.1 uncultured Phycisphaerae bacterium | reverse complement strand
ACGCTGTGGGCCTATGAGTTCGTGATGGACCTAAGGGAGATCGAACACCGGATAGAAACCATGCCGTTTCGGGGTGTTAAGGGTACGACCGGTACGCAGGCGTCTTTCCTGGCCTTGTTCGGCGGCAATGGTAACAAGGTCAAAAAACTTGACGAGATGGTTACAAAGGCTTTCGGTTTTAAACATCGCTGCGCGGTTACCGGCCAAACTTATCAGCGAAAGATCGATACGCTGACGTTAAACGCCCTGGCTACTGTCGCCCAGTCCGCTCACAAGATGTGCAACGACATCCGGCTTCTCGCGAACTTAAAGGAAATCGAAGAGCCTTTTGAAAGGTCGCAGATAGGCTCTTCGGCGATGGCATACAAAAGGAACCCTATGCGCTGCGAGCGTGTTACCGGTCTTGCCCGGCTGGTGCTGAGCCTGGCTACCAGCGGCCCGATGACGGCATCGGAACAATGGCTCGAAAGGACCTTAGACGACTCGGCAAACCGGCGTGTCGTTATCGCAGAAACATTCCTGGCTGTCGACGGTATTTTGGAAATACTTATCAACGTCGCATCCGGTTTGGTCGTATATCCGAAGGTCATCGCCGCCAGGGTAAAAGCGGAACTGCCTTTCATGGCAACGGAGAATATTCTAATGGCAGCGGTCCAGGCAGGGGGCAATCGTCAGCAGCTCCACGAGAAAATACGGGTGCATTCACAGGCGGCGGGCGCCCGGGTAAAGCAGTCAGGCAAAAGCAATGACCTGATAGAGAGATTAAAAGCGGACAGTGCTTTCGGTAAGGTGAATCTTACCAGCGTGCTGAATCCGAAAAGCTACGTCGGCAGGGCGCCGCAGCAGGTGGACGAGTTTGTAAAAGATATCGTCGGGCCTGTCCGCAGAAGGTACCGCAAAGAGTTAAACAGAAAAGTAGAACTTAAAGTATAACCAAAACGCAGGAGAGCCGGTAAGTGACGAAAGAAGAATTGACCAGGCGAATTAAGGAAACTTCTTATTTAGAAGGGGACTTTGTTCTTCGCAGCGGCAAAAAAAGTAAATACTATCTGGACAAGTACCTGTTCGAGGCCTGTCCGGATATTTTAAAGGCTCTCGGCGAGGAGTTTGCCCGGCATATAACCGACGATGTGACCCTTATAGCGGGTGCGGAGTTGGGGGGCGTTGCACTTGCGGCTGCTACGGCGATGGCGGCGGATAAGAACTGGATAATCGTCCGCAACAGCAAGAAGGGTTACGGCACGGGCAAGATGGTCGAAGGCGTTTTAAAGGCCGAAGACGTTGTGCTGCTGGTTGAAGATATCGCCACTACCGGGGGGCAGGTCGTCGAGGCGGCGAAGATAATCACCGAAGCCGGGGCAAAGGTCAAAAAAATCGTCTGCGTGATCGACCGCAAACAAGGGGCAGAGGAAAATATAACCGAAGCAGGGTTTGCCTTCGACAGCATATTAACAAAAAACGATTTGGGGATAACCGATTGAGGCTTTACGGTTCGAAGGAGATCTAACCAATGACGGGTATAATAAAAAAAGCTGTTATAGGTGTTTGCTCAATACTTCCGTGGCTGTTGGCAAGCGGGTTTGCGCTGAAGTGGTTCAGTCACATGGCAAATGGAACGATCTCCTACGCAGATAAAGCGTCAGAAGTAATGCTCCAAGGTTTGGGCCTACTGGCTTTTGCGGGGCTTACGGGGGCAATAATATTATGCATCGCTTCCTTTAAATGGAAGCCGCAAACTAAATGGCAAGTAGTACTTTTTTTTGCCGGCACGATCCTGCTGCTGTGCATTGTTGGTGATTGATAATATAGATCATATAAAATTATTGTGCGACCTTGGGATAACGGATTAGGGCTGTCTAAGGTGGTGTTTTTTCTATTATCAGTGAGGTATCTGGTAAACCGCCTCTGGCTATTAGCCGATAAATAATACAAGATGATTATCGGCGTTCCAAAAGAAATTAAGACAGATGAATACCGTGTTGGTATATTGCCGGTCGGTGCGCATCTGCTAAGCGAGGACGGTCACACGGTTTTAGTCGAACAGGGGGCGGGATCTGCGAGCGGTTTCAGGGATGAGAAATATACTGCAGCGGGCGGGCAGATAGTCGGAACTTGCGATGAGGTTTACGGCCGGGCAGAGATGATCTTAAAGGTCAAGGAGCCTCAGCCGGAAGAGATCGCCAAATTGAGAGAAGGAGGGATAGTATTTTGTTATTTTCATTTTGCCGCCTCACGGGAACTTACAACCGGATGTCTTGAGGCGGGGATAAGCGCTGTAGCTTATGAAACATTAGCCGACAGCAGCGGACGTTTGCCACTGCTGACACCGATGAGTGAAGTGGCCGGGAAGATGAGCATTCAGGAAGGAGCGAAATATCTGGAACGACCGATGATGGGCCAGGGGATTTTGTTAGGCGGCGTTGCGGGAGTTGCGCCTGCTAATGTATTGGTCCTCGGCGGCGGCGTTGTAGGCACCAATGCGGCAAGTGTGGCGGCAGGGCTGAAGGCGAATGTTACTATCATGGATATCGATCTCGACCGGCTAAGATATCTCGACGAGGTGATGCCAGCCAACGTTACCACCGTATACTCCGATCCTCACGCTATCGAAGAATACGCCGTGCACGCGGACCTTGTAATCGGGGCGGTATTAATTCCGGGCGGCCGGGCACCGATGCTGATCAGGAAATCATTGGTTAAGAAGATGAAGCCCGGCAGTGTTATCGTCGACGTTTGCGTTGACCAGGGAGGCTGTGTTGAAACGTGCCGGCCGACCACGCATAGTGAGCCGACTTATATAGTCGATGACGTGGTGCATTACTGTGTTGCTAATATCCCGGGAGCAGTGAGCAGAACTTCGACTCTTGCGCTTTGTAATGCTACTTTGCCTTATGTGCGCCAGCTTGGGTCGTTAGGTACCGATGGTTTTGCAGCAGTGGATGCGGGCCACAAAGCTGCGATCAATATCCATAAGCATCACATCACACACGAAGCGGTTTCAGGTGTTTTTCCGGACTTGCCTAAAGAATAAGTTTACACCGGCTAAAACAAATCTACATATTCCGGATCAGCCTGATTATCTTTTTTGCGATCAGGGATTTTTTTGCAGATCCGGCCTGTATCCATTTCGAATCTTTACATTTGATCTGGACCGCTGAAGTTCCGGCGCCTATCGCGGCGGGGGTATTTGCTATTATCATATCGAGGTTTTTTTCTTTGAGCTTTCGCTCGGCGTTTCTACGAATCGCTTTATCTTCGAGGGCAAAGCCCGCAACGATGCGGCTTTTTTTATGTTTTCCCGCCCATTTCAAAATGTCCGCGGTCGGTTTTAAACGGATAGCTAAATCGGCGGGGCTTTTTTTGATCTTTGTTTTCGAGGGACGTACAGGCGTATAATCCGACACTGCCGCAGCCATTATGAGACAATCGCAGCGGCCGAAATATTTTTTCACCGCTTCGAACATTTCGGCGCTGGTTTCGACCTTAACCAACTTCGCTCGTGCGGGCGGGCGAAGCAAGACGGGAGCAGTTATCAGGGTAACTTTATGGCCGGCGGCTATAGCGGCACGGGCCAGCGCGTAACCCATTTTGCCGGAGCTGGCATTCGATATGAACCGTACCGGGTCGATGTACTCGCGTGAGCCGCCTGCTGTAATAAGGAAGTGCATTTCAGATCAACCGATAATCTTTTCTATTGCCTTGACAATATCCGCTGGTTCGGTCATTCGGCCGGGGCCGACTGAACCGCAGGCAAGCCGTCCGGTCTCAGGGCCTATCAGCGTAAATTTCATCTGCCTGAGTTTTTCGATGTTTTCCTGAACGACGGGATTATCCCACATATTGTTGTTCATTGCAGGAGCGATCAGAACCTTCTTTTTCCAGCACGCACAGAGGGTGGTGCTTAACAGATCGTCGCAGATACCGTTTGCTATTTTCGCTATAATATTTGCCGTTGCCGGCGCTACGACCACTACCTCGGCCTGTTGTACAAATTCGATATGGCTTATCCTATAATCTTCAGTCGCGCTCCACATACTCGTAAACACAGCCTGATGAGTTACGGCTTCAAAACTTTTGGGGCGTATGAGTTGGCAGGCATTTTCGGTCAAAACGCACTTTACTTTCGCGCCTGCTGCTGTGAGTTTGCTCGCCAAATCAACGGCCTTATAGGCAGCAATCCCTCCGGTCACTCCCAGAAGAATATTAGAGCCGCTTAGTTTTAAATCCGCTGGCGACATTTTTGTTTCCCGTTATAGTTGAGGCGGCCGTTCCGGCTCAACGGATGTTCCGTTGTCGATAGCAATTTTATCCTCTACTATCTCCCGAACCGCTATTTCCATCATCGTTAAGCCTTCGGTATCTTCGATCAGTGGTCGGGCCCCCTGCATGATCTCAAGCATTCTTTTCTGGATCAGCGCAGATAGTTTAAATCTTCCGCCGACTTTGTTAACGATATCCGTATTTTTCAGTTCTTCTATCATTTCTTCTTTTCAGCCTTTCCTTCAATAATCCGTATTATTTCTTCGACCGCCTGTTCGAGGTCGTCGTTTATGACCATGTGGTCATAATACTGCCATGCCGCCGCGATCTCCCGGCCGGCACCGTTTAGTCTGTGTTTTGCCGTTTCACTGTCTTCTCCCCTGCCTCTTTTACCCATGCGTTCGACAAGGTCCGCCTGATTCGGAGGCATAATGAATACCATCGCCGCCTCGGGGTACTGTTCTTTGATTATCAGTGCGCCCTGAACGTCGATCTCAAGTATGACATTTTTTTTCTCCGACAATGCCTGTTCAAGTTTGTCCCGTGGTGTACCGTACAGATTCCCGAAGACTTCCGCATGTTCGACAAATTCTCCTTTCTCAAGTTTTTTGGCGAACTCTTCGGTCGAAACGAACCAGTAATCCCTGCCGTCAACTTCTTCTTTGGAACGAGGCCGTGTCGTCACTGACACACTCAGCATCGCCGAGTTTTTCCTGACAAGCTCCGAACAGATCGTGCTTTTTCCAACTCCCGACGGGCCGCTGATGATCACCAGTTTGCCTTTTTCGGCGTTGCCGCTCATCCAGCCCTTCCTTATTCGATATTTTGCACTTGTTCCTTTATGCGTTCAATCGCACACTTTACATCGATCACCCACTGGGTGATCCGGGCATCTGAAGCCTTGCTCGCTATAGTGTTTGCTTCCCTTAGCATCTCCTGGCTGATAAAGTCCAGGCGCCTGCCCGCATTCTGATCGCTTTGACAGTGCGTGATAAACTGATCCATATGGGACTGGAGTCTCGTCAACTCTTCGGCTATATCACAACGATCCGCGAATATCACCATCTCCCTCGCGATGATCTCGGCGTCGATTTCCAGTTGACCAGTCGCCAGAAGTTCGGCGGTCCTCTTTGCAAGTTTCTCGTGGTATTCTTTGACTACCACCGGGCTCCGCTGGCGGATCAGTTCGAGTTTTTCGCTCATCAGCTTACAGTTGGCCGTCAGATCTTCAACCAGCACCGCACCTTCGGCGGCGCGCATTTGTTTTAACTTCTCGACCGCGCAAGCAACCAGTTCCAGGATAGCCGTTTTCATTTTGTCCGCCTGTTCCTGGGCCGGCACCGCCGGCTGTATTATCCCCGGCAAGGTCAGCATCTCTGCCAGATCGATCTGATAATCAATCTCGTTCGACCTGGCAAGGGCCTTAAGCTGAACGAGATATCCGTTAAGAGCGTTGGCGTCCACATCAAACAGGGCCTGGCCGGAAACGTTTTTCATGCGTATCGAGCAGTTGACCATTCCCCGACGGATCCTCTCCCGCAGAAATCCCTCAACTTCCATTTCGAGAAAAGAAACGATCTCCGGCATTCTGAGGTGTATCTTGACATAGCGGTTGTTGACAGTTTTTATCTCAACTGTATAAACAACTCCGTCGGTCTCAGCCGACGCTTCCCCAAAACCTGTCATACTGCTTATCATAATGTATTATCTCTTCGTGAAGTTTTTATTACCGGCCGCCGCCTGCGGGAGCCGCCCCGGGAATCTGCTGCTGCGGTGCCGGGATCGTAGTGCCCGGCTGAGAGAGATCTTCGCTTGACTTCGGTCTGTAGAATTTGACCATCAGCATCGCCAACAATAAAAACAACACTACCAGGCTGATGGTTACCCATGTCAGAAAATCCCCCGTCTTTGTCCCGAGCAGGCTGCCTGCTGTGCCGCCGCCGAACGCGCCGCCGATACCGCCGCCTCTGCCTTTCTGGATCAATATTATAAGTATCAGGGCTATAGCGATAAACACCCACAACAAGGCGACTGCTTTCATGATAATCGGTATCGCCGCAATTGGAAATATCATCATTTCTTACCTCTTAACTTCTAACAAAAAAATTATTTCATCTCCGCAACGGTCCTGACCATTGCGGCAAAATCATTCGCTTTCAAACTCGCTCCGCCGATCAAGAGCCCGTCAACATCGGGGCATCTCATAAGCTCGGCAGTATTTGCCGGTTTCGCAGAGCCTCCGTACTGAATGCGGAGGTTACCCGCTATCGTTTCGTCATACATCTGCCCGATCAGTCCGCGTATCATTTCGTGCACCTCCTGGGCCTGTTTAGCGGATGCTGTTTTGCCCGTGCCTATCGCCCAGACCGGTTCATAAGCTATCGTTACCGCCTCGATCTTTTCTGCGCTTATACCCGAAAGACCTTTTTTGATCTGCCCGGATACAACCTCCCTGGTCCGGCCCGCTTCTCTTTGTTCGAGAAGCTCGCCGACGCAGAATATCGGAAGCAAACCGCCGCTGATCGCCGCGTTGATCTTTTTGTTTATCAGTTCGTCGGTTTCTCCCATTACATGGCGCCGCTCGGAATGGCCTATGATCACGTACGTACAACAAATATCCTTAAGCATCCGGCAACTGGTCTCGCCGGTAAAAGCGCCGTTACCTTCAAAATAAACGTCCTGGGCCCCCAGGGAGATATTCGAAGAACTCAGCGCCTTGGCAACCGACTGAAGATACACGAAAGGAGGACAAACCGCAATGTCCACTGTTGTGATATCATTCAATGTCTTTACAATGCCTGAAGCCAGGTCCAGACTGCCCGCCCCGCTGGTGTTCATTTTCCAGTTGCCCGCTAAAAAAGGCTTTCTCATTACGGTTCTCCGTTCTTTCTGTTTCGTTTACGACCTAAGCGTCTGATCCAAATTCTCTTCACACTAAATTCGGGTTTCTCGGAAAGCTGCCCAGCACCGATAGCTGCAGGCAATGCTGCCGGACCGCGTCTAAAGCTTTTTGTACATGTTCCTGCTTCTTATGGGCCAGGAAATCCACAAAAAAGTAATATTCCCATTCCCTTTTCCTGCTGGGCCTGGACTCGATATTGGAAAGGTTCAGTCCGTATTCTCTGAATACTTCGAGTACATCGACAAGTGCGCCTGTCTTGTGTGCCGTGCTGAACAGCAAAGACGTCTTGTCGTCACCGGTGGGCTTTGCGTCTTCTTTGCCGATCACCAGAAAACGTGTGACGTTGTTGGCGATGTCCTCGATATTCTCACATATTATTTTCAGATCATACAGTTCCGCGGCCATCTGTGACCCGATCGCCGCTGCATATTCTTCCTTTGCCGCCATTTGCGCCGCCCTCGCCGAAGAGGCCACCGATATGGTTTTCGCCTCGTCAAACGTCGTGCTCAGCCAGTTACGGCACTGGGCGAATATTTCCGGCTTGGAGTAGACCTTGTCGATCTTTTCAAAAGGACAATTCGCCAGAAGATTATGATGGATGGTCATATAGACCTCTGCACATATCATCACATCGGTGTCGATAAAGGCGTCAAGGCTTTCGCTTACCCCGCCGCCTGCTGAGTTTTCTATCGGAACGACACCAAGGTCGC